>NZ_JBHWIJ010000079.1:0-30635 GCF_042732255.1 Kitasatospora sp. NPDC059803
GCGAGCAGACCGCGAGCGGTGTAGGACAGCCGCCGGTACTGCAGCATGGTGTTGGGCAGCACGGTGAAATCGCGCACGTGGGCGCTACGATGGACGCGCATCGGGAGGTTCGCTCCTGTTGCCGGACCCCGGAGCGTTGGCGCGCTGCCGGGGTCACCTATTTGTGGTTAGGCCACGGAACGTACCACAACTACCTGACACACCAAGCGCGTTGACGCCAGCGGCCGGATCATATTCAAATCCTCCCGCCGACGGCCGGCACAAAGTGCGGCCAAGACCCCGCAAGCACCCGGTCAGCGCCGGCGGCCGAGCAGCTCGGCGGTCTCGGCGCGCCGGTTCCAGGCGATGACGGCCAGCGGCACCATGAAGATGAACGGGGTCCCGGCGTTCTCGCCGTGCATCGCGGTGAGCTGGGTGACGAACGCGAACACCAGGAAGACGATCAGCGCCATGGCTGCCGGCCCGGCCAGCCGGCGGACCAGCAGGCCGACCGCTCCGGCCAGCTCCACCAGCCCGGTCAGGTACATGAACCAGTGGCCCACACCCATGGCGTCGAAGACGGTCGTGGCGGCGGGGATCGCGAGCAGCTTGGGCAGCGCGCTGGCCACGGCGAAGAAGAGCGCCAGCAGGATCCGCAGCGTCCAGACCACCCGGATCACGGCCTTGCTGGACTTCGTGGCGGCGGTGGTGACGTTGGTAGCGGCGGTAGCAGTGGCGGTGGCGGTAGCGGTGCTGGACATCTCAGGTCTCCCCGGTCGGCTGTCGTTGCTTTCCCAGGTATGACCGCCACCACCGCCCGAACTCATCGGTCCCGGAAGAAAAATTTTCCGGCAGCCCCAACTCCAGTGCCAGCAGCCCGCCGACGGCCTGCCGACGGTCCACCGCCCGCCGATCAGCCCGGCCCGATCGCCCTCGACCTCTTCGCCGAACTCAGGGTGTGCCGCCGCGTCGGCGGCCGGTTCGGCCACCGCGGCGTTGACCGTCAACGACGAGTGCGCGCAGAGCACACTGCGGAACCGCACGGCAACTACGGTTCCTGCACGGCCAGAAGGTCGAGTCCTCGAAATCCCCGGTGGCCACCCCGGCACGTTCGCCAGGGGAGGGAGCCGAGGGATCCTCAGCGAAAGGAAGCCCGAAGTGCACCGGACAACTGCGCACCAGCTGCGACGGACGACGGCGTTGCGCCGGATCGGGGTCGGGATCGGGTCGGGCCGGGTCAGGAACGTGATCGCGGCCACGCTGACCGGAAGCGTCCTGCTCCTGGCCACCCCGGCCCCCGCCGGGGCGGTGGAACTGGACTGGCGGGGCGTCGGGGTCAGCAGCCTGTCCTACATGAAGACGGTGACGGTCAACGGCAACACCTACGACGTCACCAGGGGCCTCGACAACGGAATCTGGTTCCGGTTCAACAACGGTGCCTGGCAGCCGCTGGGCGGCTTCCAGGCCCAGAGCTACTACTCCCCCGCCATCGTCCAGTGGCAGGACCGCGTCATGGTCGCCCACCAAGGGGTGGACAACCAAATCTACTGGACCGCCGTGCAGAACCCGTCCGCGAACCAGTGGGAACCGTGGCACCGCATCGAGGGCGACGCCGCCGCCTGGGGCGGCATCTCCCTGGAGAGCCTGGGCAGCACCGTGCTCTTCGACTGGGCGGACGTCAACGGCCTCTACCGGATCACCAGCGTGCACACCCGCCCGGACGGCACCCGCTCGCAGACCGCGATCAGCTTCCCCAACAGCCAGTGGCACGTGGGGCCGCAGGGAAGCGGCACGACAGGCACCCGGCGACCGAGCCCGATCATGGCCTGGAACGAGGCGGCGGGCGGCGAGATGGAGCACATCTACCTGGTCGGAACCGACAACCACGTCTGGCAGATCTGGCGCAACCCCGCCACCGGGGCGACCGGAGCCGCGAGCCAGGTACCGGGCGGGGCCGTGTGCATCTCCGGGGTGTCGGCCGCGCGGATGGGGTACCAGGACTACACCGTCGCCCCGGGCGACCCCCAGTACGCCAACCAGCGCCGACAGATGCTCGCCTGCATCGGGGCCGACGGCTACGTCTGGATCAACACCTCCTCCACCGGCGGTGACACCTGGGACGGGTGGCACCAGCCCGCCGGCGCCCTGGCGCCGTCGACGGACACCCCCGCGATCAACGCCACCGTCAACGAGTTCAGCATCGACATCAACTGGAACGGAGCCCGCAGCGGTCTCTTCCCCGACCACGCGATCGTCGAGAAGACGATCCGGTAGCGGGACGAGGGCACCGCGGGCGACGGCGAGGAGGCCCGGACGGCTCGCCACGTGGGGCATGGGGCGTCGGGCTGTCAGCCGATGGACTTCGCGTCGTCCGCCAGCACTTCGACGAGCCGCCGCTTGACCGCGTCGCGATGCGGGACCTGCCGAGGCGGCTGCCCCGGCTGCGGCGGGACACCGAGGTCGGTGAGGAGGTAGAGCATCCGCAGGGTGCGCAGCGCGTTGGACACGTATGTCGGGGTGGTGCCCCGGGCCACGGCCCGGAAGTCGGCGCCGATGTCGTCGAGCCAGGCGACGGACTGGTCCGCGGTGAGCTTCGGGTTGGTGAGGGTCAGCGCGATCGCGCGGGCGAGCCGGTCGTCCTCCCGTTCGGCGTACAGGTAGTCGGTGGGCGCGAGGAGCCGCGCGGTCGCGAGGTCCAGCATCTCGACCGGCTCGACCTCGCGGTGGCGGCCGAGGGCGCCGAGCAAGTCGGCGCCGTGCGCCACGGCGTGCAGCCAGCCCAGCTGCGCGTCGTGTCCGCGCAGGTCGCTCTCTGCGGGGTACCAGCGGGTGAACGCGTCCAGCCATTCCTGGCGGAGGTCCCCGCGGCTGACGATCATGTCCAGGACCAGCGGAGCGAACGTGCGGGCCTGAATCGGCGAACCGGCGGCGAAGCGGGCCGCCATGTCATCGCCCAGGCGGATCCGGCGGTCGCCGTCGATGACGTCACGCTCGATCCAGGTCCGCAACACGACGTACGGGTAGCCGTCGCGCACCTCCGGGTCCGGATCCCGCAGACACTCCGCCAGTTCTGCGGTGAGCTCGTCCAGATCGCCGCCCGGGGGCACCGCACATGCATCGGAGTAGATCTTGTACCAGTCAGTCACGAGCAGCGAGGCTAGCCCGCCGCAGACGGCCTGACCAGTGATTATCCGGATCCTCCCACGGCGCCGACCGTAACGGCAGCGGCCTCGGCCTCGGCCTGGGCCTGGGCCTGGGCCGGAACCAGGACGGGCGCGGGCGGCCGACGGCCTGTTCGCCGCCCGCGCGTCGGGTGGTCCGGATCGGGCGGCCGCGCCGTCAGCTGTCGGCGGCCTGCCGGATGAAGTCGGCCACCGCGTCCGGCCGGGACACGTAGACGGCGTGGCTGCCGGACACCGCGGAGGTGCTGGCGCCGGCCCGCTCGGCCATGGCGTGCTGGGCGGGCGGCGGGATCATCCGGTCGTCGGCCGCCACCAGGTACCAGCTCGGCTTGGTGCGCCAGGCGGGCTGGGAGACGGCGCCGTTGAGGGCGTCGACGCCCCAGGGGACCTGGGAGTCGGCCATGAAGGCGGCCAGTTCGGCGGGGACGTCGGCGGCGAACGAGGCGGCGAACTCGTCCCGGTCGAGGAAGAGGAAGCCGTCCCTGGGCGGCAGGATCGGCGGCACCGGGGCGCCGGGCGCCGGGTCGGCGATCAGGCTGCCCACCGACTCGCTCTTGTCGGGGGCGAACGCGGCGATGTAGACGAGGCCCGTCACCTTCGGGTGGTTGCCCGCCTCCGTGATCACGGCGCCGCCGTAGGAGTGGCCGACCAGGACGGCCGATCCGTCGAGGCCGTCGAGGACGTGGTGGACGGCGGCGACGTCGCCCTCCAGCGACAGGGTCGGGTTCTGCACGATGCTCACCCGGAACCCGGCCCCGGTCAGCCGCTGATACACCCCCTGCCATCCGGAGCCGTCCACGAACCCGCCGTGGACGAGGACGATGTTCTTGCGGTTTTCCTGCTCACTCATCGGTTCTCCCATCGCCGCCTGGTGCATGACGTTGCGTCAGAGCAGGTTAGTGGCGACCCCGGGCGCCCGCGTCCGTCATCCGACGTAGTTCGAGCCGAGCCGAGCCGCGCCTCACACCGCACCGCACCGCACCGGACTGGGCTCCACCGCACCGGACGGCACCGAACCGGGCCGGTGCACCGGAGTGGGAAGTCGGCCGGGCCGACTTCCCCTTGCAGCCCATCGCCGCCGGCCGCTACCACGACCGCTTCGAACTCCGGTACGGCCAGTGGCAGTTCGCGGAGCGCCGGGTCCGCCTCACCCTGGTCGGCGACGTGAGCCGCCACCTGCGCGTAACCCCCGACCTCACGGGACAGGAAGGCTAGGCATCCGTCCGCACGACCGCCGTGAGGGTCTGCTCAGGGCTTCCGTCGGCGGGCCGCGCGGTCACCGGGTCGCTGTTGCGCCCCGCGGTGCTGGAGGTGAGCGCCCAGCCGGCGGGGTTGACCACGGCATGG
Source organism: Kitasatospora sp. NPDC059803 (assembly GCF_042732255.1). Taxonomy (NCBI): domain Bacteria; kingdom Bacillati; phylum Actinomycetota; class Actinomycetes; order Kitasatosporales; family Streptomycetaceae; genus Kitasatospora; species Kitasatospora sp. NPDC059803. The sequence continues at coordinate 4,509 of NZ_JBHWIJ010000079.1, forward strand.
CGGGCACCGTCGTAGCTCCACCGCTGGGCCGCGGAACCGTCGCAGGCGGCGCGCACCACCTGGCCGCCGACGGCCGCGGGTGCGGCCAGGCACTCGTTGCCCTGGGCGGTGTGCAGGCTGCCGTCGCGGGCGAAGACGAAGAGCTGGTTGGCGTTGGGCGTGGTGGCGCAGCGGTAGCTGATGGCGCCGTTGGCGCCGCCGCGGTCGAGGCAGGCGCCGTTGGCGAACCGGAGCGGCCAGCGGGCGGACTGGCCGAGGCCGAGTTCGGTGAGCAGGGTGCCGTCGGGCTGCTTCCGCTGGCGGATCATGTCGTCGCAGGCGCCGCCGGTCGAGGTGCCGGTGTTGGTGGCGGTGAGGGTGCCGCCGTTGCCGGTCATCGGGCCCCAGCGGTTCTCGGAGTACGCGTTGTCGTTGCAGGCGTAGGCGGGCCTGTTCCAGTCGAAGTACTCCACCCAGCTGTTCCAGTCGTGCTTGATCTGCTGCGACTTGGGAAGCAGGACCGAGCCGAGGACGAAGGAGGTGCCGGCGGTCTCGTCGGTGACGGTGGCCGTCACCCAGTGGGTGGCGGGGTCGATCCGGACCTGGAAGGCGTACGTGTGGCCGGTGACCGGGCGGCCCTGGTTGACGGTGCTGTTGGCGCACTGGAGGTGCTGGCCCTCGCCGGTGCTGTTCCAGCAGTGCGAGCCCTGGGTGCCGTCGGCGAACTGGAGCTCGGTGTCGGCCCAGGTGGACCAGTTGAACAGGCCGTCGTTCTGCTGCTTGTCCTGGAAGCCGATGTAGGAGAGGTTCCCGTCGAAGTTGAACTGGCTCGACCAGAAGACGTCGCCGTCGCCAGGGGTGGTCACCACCGTGTTGCGGAAGGTGACGTCGGTGAGGACGGTGTCGCCGGCGATGGTCCAGTAGGAGTACGAACCGGGCGTCTGGCCGTAACGGGGCTGGGCCGCGGCGGCCGGCGCCGCTGGCCCGGCGACGGCCGGGACTTCTCCGGCGGGCAGGCCGGCGAGGGCGAGACAGGCGAGCGGCAGCGCGCACATGGCGCGGCGCCGGGAGACGTGCGACATCCGTTGCTCCTGACAGGTCAGCGGCGGCCGCAAGCCGTCGGCGCCGCACGGATTCCCCAGCGCGACCCTCACCCACCCGGTCACGGTCCGCAACACATGAGGTCGCCAGGAGTGATCGGGGGCCCCGGAGATTCCACAGGCACCGATCACCCATTCGACTGATCGGTGCAGGCCGCCTCTCCGAAATGATCGTTCCGGGGCGAGCGCGCATCCTCCTCGCCGGGGCGCCCTCCCCCGGCTCGGCTCAACCACACCGAACCGTGCGAAAACCGAATGGGCGATCGGCGATCGGACGCACAGCGGAGCAGCCGGGCCCGCCGCCACCCGATCGGGCCGCCTCCGACCGCGACACGGCGCAGCGCCGCGACAACGGCGGTCCGGATGCGGAAGGCTGACGCCACCCTGCCCGGGGCCTCGCGGTGCGGCTGCCACGGCCGGCCGGAGCGACCGGAGCGACCCGAGACCGGAATGGTGGCATGACCGTTCAGGACACCCCACCCACCGGGACCACCCGGCGCGGCGACTTCGCCGAACTGCACCGGCGCGTCTCCGACGCCGGTCTGCTGCGCCGGCGTCCCCTGTACTACGCGGGCCGGAGCGCCGCGCTGTTCGCCGCCCTGGCACTGCTCCTGGCCTGGTTCGTCGTGCTCGGCGCGAGCTGGTGGCAGCTGTGCCTCGCGCCCCTGTTCGCTTTTGTGATCGGCCAGTTGGCGCTGCTCGGGCACGACGTCGCCCACCACGCGGTGTTCGCCGGCCGGCGGGCGACCGACCTGGCGGGCATCGTGCTGGGCAACCTGGTGGTCGGCATGAGCTACGGGTGGTGGGTGAGCGACCACAACCGGCACCACGCACACCCGAACCGCGAGGGCCACGACCCGGCCGCGGACTCTCTCCTCTTCGCCCGGACCACCGAACAGGCAAGCCGCACACGGGGATTGAGGCGGCTCGCGGCCAGGTACCAGGCAGAACTGTTCTTCCCGCTGCTGTCCCTCCAGGCACTCGGGCTGCTCGTCGCCACCTGCCTGACCCTGACCCGCGGCACCGTCCGGTACCCGGCCCTGGAACGCACGCTCGCCGCGCTGCACTACGCCCTGGCCGCAGCCCTGCTGGCCGTCGTCCTCGCGCCGCTCCAGGCGCTGGCCTTCGCCGTGCTGTTCGGGGCGGTCCTCGGCGTGTACCTGGGGTGCATCTTCGCGCCCAACCACAAGGGCATGCCGATGACCGGCCCGGACGCGGAGCGTGCCGACTTCCTCCGCCGGCAGGTGCTGCCGTCGCGCAACCTGCGGGCCGGCCGGTTCGTCCACTTCCTCTTCGGCGGGCTCGGCTACCAGATCGAGCACCATCTCTTCCCGGCCATGCCGGTCGCGGCGCTGCGCCCCGCCTCGCGCATCGTGCGCGACTACTGTGCCCAGGTCGGCGTGCCGTACAGCGAGGCGGGCCTGATCGCCTGCTTCCGGGAGATCCTGCGGGACCTGCGGGCCATCGGCCGCTCCCTCCCCGCCGACCCGGCGCAGTCGGCCCCGCCGACCCGACCGACCGACCCGGGGCTGGCCCGACCGACCGACCCGGGGCTGGCCCGACCGACCGACCCGGGGCTGGCCCGGCCAACCGCCCCAGAGCCGCAGGCCGCGCCCGAAGCGGAGGCGGCGGCACGGTGAGCGGAGTCCTGTCCGGGCCGGCGGCGCGCACCGCGGACGGCCCGGCCCCCGGCGGCGAACGGCTCCGCGTCCTGATCGTCACCGAGTCCTTCGCCCCGCAGCTCAACGGTGTCGCCCACAGCGTCCTCCGGACCGCCGAACACCTCCTCGCCCGAGGCCACACCCCGGTGGTGGTGGCACCCGCTGTACGGGCACCAGCCGCGCGGGCCGCGCGACGGCACGCAGGCGACCTGCGCCGCGACCTGCACCGCGACCTGCGCCGAGAGCAGGCGTACGGCTACGAGGTGGTCCGCGTCCCGTCGGTGCCACTGCCCGGCTACCCGGAGGTGCGGGTCGCGCTCCCGGGGCGCGGGGTGGCCGACGCCATCGAGCGGCACCGCCCGCACGTGGTCCACCTGGCCAGCCCGTTCGCGCTCGGGGCGGTCGGCGCCGCGGCGGCCGACCGGGCAGGGGTCCCGTCCGTGGCGGTCTATCAGACCGATCTGGCCGCCTACGCCAGGACGTACCTGCCGGCGCTGGGCGCGGCCGGGCCCCGGCTGGCCTGGTGGCGGCTGCGACGGGTGCACACCTTGGCAGCCCGGACGCTGGCACCGTCGCAGGCTTCGCTGCGCGCCCTGCTGGCGCACGGCATCCCCCGGGTCCACCTGTGGCCGCGCGGCGTCGACTGCACCCGGTTCCACCCCCACCACCGTGACGAGACCCTGCGCCGGCGCCTCGGCCGCCCCGGAGACGTCCTGGTCGGGTACGTCGGACGCCTGGCGCCGGAGAAGCACGTCGACCGGCTGGCGGAGGTGTCCCGCATCCCGGGGGTCCGGCTGGTGGTCGTCGGAGACGGCCCGTGCCGCGCCCGGCTGGAGACCGTGCTCCCGGACGCGGTCTTCCTGGGGCTCCGGTCCGGACACGAACTCGCCCGGCTCTACGCCTCGTTCGACACCTTCGTCCACGCGGGGCCGTTCGAGACCTTCGGCCAGACCCTCCAGGAGGCCATGGCGAGCGGGCTGCCCGTCGTCGCCCCGGCGGCCGGCGGGCCGCTCGACCTCGTCCGCCCGGGCCACACCGGATTCCTCGTCCCGCCCGGCGCGGCGGACGGGTTCCGGGAGGCCGTCGAACGTCTCGCCCGCAACGACGAACTGCGGGCGGCGTTCGGGCGGGCGGGGCGTGCCGCGGCGACGCAGCGCAGCTGGGAGACGGTCGGCGACCTCCTCGTCGAGCACTACCGGCTCGCCCGCACCGAGACGGCCGGGCCACCCCTGCGCCGCTGAGCAGGTCGGCAGGAGAGTGCGGACCCACCCCGAAGAAACGGACCTCCATGCACCACCCCCTCGCCGCCGAGTACGTCCGCAGCCCCGCTCCGGCCGCCGGCACCGCCGTCTTCCTGCACGGACTGGGCGGCTGGACCCACAACTGGGCCCACCTGATCGACCTGCTGCGGACCTCGGCGCACTGCCTGGCCCTCGACCTCCCGGGCTTCGGAAGGTCGGCGCCCCCGCCCGACGGCGACGTCACCGTCGAACACCAGGCCGCAGCCGTGGCCGGCCACCTCGACCGCCACCTCGACCGCGACCGTCACCCCGGCCATCACCCCGACCGGAACGGGCACCGCCGCGTGCACCTGGTCGGCAACTCGCTCGGCGGCCTGATCGCACTGCGCCTCGCCGCCCAACGGCCCGACCTGGTCGCCACCTTGACCCTCATCTCGCCCGTGCTGCCGACGTTCCCGCCCGCCCCGGCCCTACGGGTGGCCCTGCTCGGCCTGCCGGGCGCGCCGCGACTGCACGCCCGCCTCCTGGCCGCCCAGAGCCCCGACCGCCAACTCGACGACCTCTACCGCCTGATCTACGCGAACCCCGCCCTCGTCGGCGCCGAGCAACGGTCGGTGGAGGCACGCGAGCGCCGACGCCGCGCCGAACTGCCGTACGCGCAGGACATGCTGGCCGAAGGAGTGCGCTCGGTGGTCCGCGCGTCCCTTCGACGGGGCGAGGCCTCGGCCTGGCACCTGGCCCGCCGCGTCACCGCCCCCACCCTGCTCGTGTACGGGCGGGACGACGCCCTCGTCCCCTTCCGTACGGCGCCCCGGGCCTACGCGGCCTTCCGCGACGCCCGCCTCCTCACCCTGCCCGGCGTCGGCCACGTCGCCATGCAGGAACGGCCGGCCCCCGTGGCCACGGCGATCCGCGCCCTGATCACCGAGGCGAGCCCGCGCGGCACCGTCACTGCGCCGGGATCGGGCGCACCGGGTGCTTGCTCAGGATCGACACGCGGTTGAAGGCGTTGATGGCGATCGCCACCCAGATGACCGCCGAGATCTGGTCGTCCGTCAGGACCTCGCGGGCGACACCGTAGGCGGCCTCCTGCGCGACGGCGTCCGACGGATCGGTGGTCACCTCCGCCAGGGCGAGCGCGGCCCGCTCCTGCGGCGTGAACAGTTCGGTGTCGCGCCACGCCGGCAGCGTGCCCAGGCGCTGCGCGGTGTCGCCGGCCTGAAGAGCGGCCCTGGTGTGCACATTGAGACAGTAGGCACACCCGTTGATCTGGGACACCCGCAGATTGACCAGCTCCACCACCCTGCGGTCCAACCCGGCCTCCGCCGCCCCCGCCCCGGCAGCCTCGGCAGTCGCCCGCAACGCCCGGTAGGCCTGAGGGCTCTGCTTGTCGATGAACACCCGCCGGCGCACCGGGGCAGCGGTCACATCGGTGGTCACATCACTCACGGGAACTCCTCTGACGGATCAGCAGATCAACGGATCACTCGTGGCCGGCATGTCACCACACCATCATAGTTGAAAGTGAAACCACTTTGGAAGGCGAAAGCGGCAACCCCGAAGGCCACAACACGAGCCCGGCTCTCCGGCCGAGGCCCCTCTGCAGGCCCCGGCCGCGTGCTGGTGCACACGCACGATCGCGGAGTCCACCGAGACCACCCAGTCCAGGTCCCCATCGACATCGGCCCGGGCCATCAGCGCGACGAACACCCGTTCCCAGGTCCCGTCGACGGCCCACGTCCGCAGCAGGTTGTAGACACCCCGCCAGTTGCCGCACTTCTCCTGCAGATGCACCCACTGCGACCCGGCCTGGAGCTTGAAGGCGATCGCGTCGATCACCTCACGGTGGTCACGCCACCGGCCACCGCGCTTCGACGTTCGGTCCGGCAGCAACGGCTCAATTCACGCCCACTGCGCGTCAGTCAACGGCACACCCAGACCAACGACCAGATGATCCAAACGAAACTGCCTAGACCTCGAAGCCGGCACCGCCACCATCCGCCGCTCCCCCCAGCGCGCCAACACCGACGGCCTGACCACCCTCCCCACCAAGACCCTCAGCTCCGAACGCCGTATCGCCCTGCCCGCTCCCTGCCTGCGCTCATTGCCCGACCACCTCGACCAGCAGGCCCAAGAATGGGAGAAGGCTGGCGAGAACTGGAAGGAGAGCGGTCACGTCTTCACCCCGCCCGACGGCCACCCGATCGAACCCGCCACCTTCACCCGGCACTTAAAGGCGCTCCTCCGCCGAGCGGGACTCCGTCAGATCCGATTCCACAACCTCCACCACTCGACCGCGGTCCTCCTCCTGGATCAGGGCGTCGAACTCCTCGTCATCAACGAAATCCTCAGCCACACCCACATCGATGCCACCGCCACCGTCTACGCCCACGTCCGCCTCCGCCTCCGCCTCCAATGCGACGCCATCGATCTCCTCAGCCGCACGCTCGGCCAAACCTCCGAGGCCGTAATCGAGCCCGACGACGGCGACGACCCACCGCTCTGTGCGGCACCCATCCTCTGACGTTGCCGTCAAATACTGCCGTCAAGAGCCCTGGGAGCCCCGCCGAATAAGCTCGGCAGGGCTTCCAGGCCTATTAGCGCCAATGTCGGATAGAAACTCACTCCCACACGAAAGCGAGCGGGCACAGCAAGGCTAGGACCGTCACCCACATGCCCCCAGGTGGGCAGCCCATCGAGCTGCCCACAATTCCCAGGAAGGGTCGAATGCTACCTTAATTCCATGTCGGTGCTTGAGATGCGACAACCCCATCAGAATAAGTCTAATGAGAGCAATGATTATAGGTCGCTAATTTCCCAACCAGTCTCAATTTGGAAAATCGCGGCGCCGGCAGCGATGACCATCCAGGGTCAATCCGCCAGATGTGAGACTTGCCGCACCTGCTCCGCACCCAGGTGCCGCACATCCCAAAGCAGCGCAGCAGTGTCGATAACTTCCTCAGGATGCCTGCGGCTTGCCGAAATTTGCGGCATGCCCGCCAAAGAAGCCAGAACAGTGACTGGAACGCCGAGAACGGCCGCGAACCCATCGAGAAGATCAGGGTCAAGTTCCTTGACGCCACGCCCTATCGCCCCAATGGTTGCAGCCGATAGATAAACATCAGACATCAAATACATCACCTTGGCCGCCGAAGACCATCCCAGATTTCGGAGGGCGAGCATTCGCACAAAAATCGATCCGAAACCCGGAGGGTACTGCTCAAATGAGCGCATCTTCCCGGGAGGGGCAATATGCGGCACATCGGCCAGAGATCGGGCGTAGTCCCGCAATCGCCGGCGGCTGGAAGCGGGCAAGGTGAGTGCGCGCTGCACCAGTTTGGGGAGCGCACGACTGGCCGCCTCGTCGAAGTGTAATGCATCGTCCGGAAGAGCTAGACCCGCAACGAGGAAGAGGTCATGTCTCTGCATACCGACCTGCCCCGCCAGTCGACTGAGAAATTCCTCGCGAGAGGGTTCTCCAGCATGAATTGGTGACAGCCCGCCGTTGGTGCGTTCGATTTCGCCTACGGGATCGACCCCCTGAATATGAGCGAGGCGCGCAAGGAGTACGTCAGGGCTGGGGCATGCCGGAAGTTCCATTGTCACCGCCACATGGAGATAGGTAGTCCTACGGGGTTTTCAAGCCCAATGGGGGCAGCCTCCACGAGACTGCCCCCCACCAGAGTTCGCTAGTTCAGCGGCCCGGTAGGCCCAGAATAGTAGCTCCAGACATCGTCCGCGAATTCCCACCCGTACCCTTGAAGGCTCTACGGGTGACATCAATCAATGGTGTGTGCCCTGGAGAATCCGTCGGGCGATGTGGCCGGTCTGCGCCATTGCCGGGCAGATCACCGAGCCGTGGAATCCCATAAATTGCATTCGGGTGCAGTCGTTTATCACACTGCTGGGCACTACTGCGACGGGCTCAGCTGGACGAGGACCAACGAGACTGCGGAACCGCCTCGGCCAGCACCAACCAAATATCGTAGCCGTCGAAGCAGCCGTCAGCTTCATACCTACAGCCCTTGGAGTCGCGTTCAAGCACTGCGACCCCAAGGGCTGAGATAATACAGACGACTACTGCGGATTAAACGCCCCGACCCAAAGGTTCAACTCGGAGCGAATTTCACCTTCTGAAATTGAATCACGGATACTTTCCAACGTCCGCATGATCTTCCTCAGCACAGCAAGATCAGCGATCCGAAGCTTAGACCCAGGATTCCCTTCGGAAAACTCTCGAACCTCATTCGCCACAGATTGAACGTTTTCGCCAGAGTCGACTAGCTCATCAAAGACCCTAGCGCAAATGTCATTCGCGTCGCCAAAATCATCACTGCCATCAAGCCATGCAGATACCTGGACTTGGACTCGACGCGCTAGAAGTTCCACTCTCCTGATCAATCCAGAATCGGCCGCAGCATCCAGGATGGACACCAAGGCTCGCGCCCACTCAATAGGCTGCGGGCCAGCATCGTCTGCCACAGAGAGCGTCAGGCACGAACTGCACGCAGAGATCGCCGCTGTCCACCAGCCAGCGGACGCCTCAGAAAGATCGTCCCTGGCCAGCAGCGCAGCGAACCCACTAGGGCTGTCAATGAGGAACACGTCCTCAGGCGACGGAAGAGCCATTACCCACCTCCAAGCAAGCTGAACGGCGTTGCGAACACATCGATGCCAGCTCGCCCAAATGCTGCTTCGCCTATCGGTAGCACCGAATCTTCAGGAGTGAAGTGACCACTCCAGTTGGTTATAGAGGTGCCGAACAACTCATCAAGCTGTCCGGATCCCGCCGATAGGACCGACTCGCCAGGCTGCGCAAGTACTGTGTGAGCCATTTCAATCCGAGGCCATCCGCCTGATTCTCCTCCAGCATGAGCGGACATTACCCTTAGCTCTTCACCAGCAGAACCCCTGACAACGGCCCACTTAAAGTCGGTTTCCCCGCCCAACGCAGCCTGCAGGCCGCTCAGTCCGGTTCCATCACCAAGCACAGTGGGAACGACACCTCGCTGTGCTGCTGCCTTCCGCTCAAGGGCCTGCTTCGCCGGGCTCGCATTATTTGTGAGCTCGCACTCATTGTGCACCAAGATCGGGGTGCTGCCTGCGAGCACATAGTACGTGTGCAGCTGCGAGACGGTCAGGTTGTACATCCGTGCGCGGCCTTCGATGGCGCGGACGGTGGTGACGACGACGCGTTCGCCGGTGTCGGCCTTGAGTGCGTGGCCGGGGGTCAGCTTGCCAGCTGGCACCCAGGCGTGATCGGTGTCGTCCCAGAACGGATGGTTGGCGGTCGTCTTGATCGTGCTTGCGGCACCATCGGTCGTGACATCGAGGTCGATCAGATCCTCGTCGTCATGCACCAGTTGGGCGCTGACGGTGCGGCCTCCATGGTCTGTGGCCGTACCTTGATCCGCAGATTCGACGACGTCGCCGACCCTAATGTCGCTGATCGGCTTGGCCGAACCGTCGGCCATGAGAACCCGAGTGTCAGGTGTGAAGCTACACGTTGTCCCGACGGGCTGCTCTGGCGAGGTCGAGCTGGGCTTCGGGGTGACTGGCGCCTTGGGGTCAGACGGCCTGGTCTTGAGACGGTTGGGTTCTTCCGGTGCGGGAACCGGGCTCGAGGGCGAGCTCTTGGGAGTGCTCTTGGACCCGAGCTTCGCGAATGCGTTCCTGATGCCTCCGGCGTCCTCAACGGCCTCTAGCGCATACCTCAATCCCTTCACGCCCAACTTGACGAGCCCGTAGCCGTCAGCCGCGATTTCAACGACGGTCTCGGTCACCTCGCCAGCGACGTACGCCTTGTCGTCGTGGGGGATGCCGAAGGCGTCCGCCACCGGGTGCTCGGAGGGCTGAATGGGAGTGATGCCGGGGAACACCGAATAGCCACCGGTTTGCTTGGCGACCTCTCCGTTGATCCCGGCCAGGATGTTGTTTCCCGCCGTGTACGGGCTGTACTTCGCGAGCCAGCCGGCCGCGCTGTCCACTGCGCCTGCAACAAACTTTCCCGTGGCCTTGAGCCACCCTGGCCACAGGCCGCTGGGGTCGCTGAGGGTGATCGGATTGTCGTTGGCGTAGGTGTATCCGCCCATCTGGCTGGGGTTGCCAGGTTCCAGGAGCGGGTCCGCCGTGAGGAAGCGGCCGAGCGTGGGGTCATAGTTGCGGGCGCCGAGCAGGTTGAGGCCGCTGTTCGTGTCCACGGGTTTGCCGAGGTAGCCGTGATTGTCCGCCCACGATGCGGGGACGGTTCCGCGGGGGCTTCCGTAGGGATCGAAGGCTCGCCGGGTGATGGCTTTGCTGGCTGCGTCGATCTGGAGGGTGGAGGTGTTCTGGGGGTTGGTCAGCTCGTAGGTGAGGCCTCCGGCGCTGGAACGGACGATGCTGGTTCCGTCGGGCTGTTGGTAGTAGCGCTTGCCGGTGACGGCGGCGCCGTCGACTGAGAGGGTGAGTTGTTCGGCGCCACCGAACAGGTAGAGGACGGTGCCGTCGGGGCCACGCTGGATGAGCAGGTTGCCCCTGGCGTCGTACAGGTACCGGGAGGTGCTGTCGCCGTTGGACGTGGTGACGGTTTCGGTGCGGCCTTCGGCGTTGTAGGTGAAGGCCTGGGTGGTGCCAGCGGTGGGCTGGGTGCCGCCAGGTCCCCATTTTTGGTTGGGGCCTTGGTTGCAGGTCCATAGAGCGACGCGGGTGCCTGCGGTACTACTGGTCCCGGGGATGTCGAGGCACAGGCCGGACGCCTTGTTGACCAGGGCGCCGTCGGTGCGGGTGCGCCACTGCTGGCTGGCATCGTTGGTGTCGCAGGTCCATAGCTCGATCTGTGCGCTGGAGCCGGCATTACCTCCGGTCGGGCGGGCGCAGGTGCCGAGGACGCGCACGGTGCCGTCGGTGCCGATGGCCCAGTTCTGCGCTTCGGTGCCATTGCAGGTCCAGGTCTGGACGGCTGTGCCGTTGGCGTTGTGGGCGCCTGCGGCGTCGAGGCAGAGCGGCGTAGTGCCGGTCGGAACGGCGGAGGGCAAGGTGGTGGTACTGGTCGTGGTTCGGGAGGTGGTGCTGCCTTCCGTGTCGTACTGCGGGGTCAGGGTGCTCGTGTAGCTGGGACCGGTAGGAGCGTTGGCCGTGGCGGGCCACTGCTGGTTGGCGCTGCCGGTGCAATACCACAGGCTGACCGGGGTACCGGGGTTCTGGTTCCAGCCGGGGAGGTCCAGGCACAGGGTGGACGCGGTGTGGACGAGGGCTCCGTTGGCGCCGTCCTGCCACTTCTGGCTGTCGCTGCCGTCGCACGTGGCCAGCTCGATACCGGTGCCCGCTCCGGCGCTGCCGCCGGCCGGGCGGGCACACTTTCCGAGTGCCCGTAGGGTGCCGTCACCGGGGCGGGTCCATTTCTGGGCGCCCGTGCTGTTGCAGGTCCACGTCTCGACGGGGGTGCCGTCGGCGGTGCGCGCGCTGGTGACGTCCAGGCAGAGCCGTGCGCCTCCGGTTCCCGCCATGGCCGAGGTCAGGCTGCTGGTGGGGGTGCCAGTGCTGGTGGTGACAGTGGTGACGGTGTTCGGCTTGGCAGCCGGGGTACGACCGTCGCCCGGGTAGACGCTGGTCTGGGTGACGTCGCGGGCGGTGTCACCGGTGACATCGCGGCGGACCTGCTGGGTGCGGTCGCCGAGCATGTTGTACTGGAAGCTCTGCCAGTACGGTGCCGGACCGCCCAGCGAGTTGAGCCCGACGGTGCTGTTGTTGCAGTGCGAGACCTGCCCGGCGCCCGGGGAGGAGACGCTCCCGGTATCGCTCCACGCTTCCACGAGACGGTTCAGACCGTCGTAGCGGAAGCACTGGGTATCGGACACCTGGTCCGTGCCACCGGAGGACTGCAGCTCGGAGGTGCTGGTGCGGTTTCCGACCTGGTCGTAGCCGTAGCTGGTGAACGAGATCGGGTTGGCGTCGGCCTGCTGGAGCTTGACGCTGCTTGTGGTGAGCCGGCTGGTGGTGTCGTCGTACGTCCGGGCCGTGCGCAGCAGGCCGCCGCGGTCGCCGTACTGGGAGAGCAGCAGTTGGCCGAGTGCGTTGTAGTTGGCCATGTCGAGGAGCGCAGCGGTTTCGGTGCCGCTCTGGACGACCTCGCCCTGGAGGTCGAGGGTGTAGCCGAGAGTCTCGGCGGGCAAGCCGCCGTCCGCGTTGTAGCTGAATCCACCGAGGAGACCGATGTTGTCTGTGTAGCGGGCGGTCTGGGTGTAGTCGCCGGCGAGCTTGCCTTCGGCGGCGGGGATGGAAGTCGTCATGGAGGTGGGCTGGTAGCGCGTGGTGTAGCCGTTGATCTTCTGTACGTATGTACTGCCCGTGGCGCCACCGGCGTAGCGGGTGGTGGAGGTCGGGAAGCCCTTGGCGAGGGTGTCGTAGGTGGTGGAGGCGAGCAGTTTGGACTGGTCACCCGTGTCGGTGCCCTCATAGCGACCGATGACGCGGCCGAGCAGGTCGTAGGCGAGGGAGAGTTGCTTGCCGCGGCCGTCGGTCGTGCTGGTGACGTGACCGAGGTCGTCGTAAGCGGTCGTTGAGGTGCCGGCATCGGGATCGGTCTGGGACGTGCGTCGGCCCTGGAGATCGTAGGCGTAGGTCCAAGTGTTGCCGACGTTGTCCGAGATGGTGGCGAGCTTGCCGCGCTGGTCGAAGGTGTAGCGGGTGGTGGCGTCGCCGGTGCTGCCGCCGTGAAGGACGGAGGCGGTCGTCCGGCCAAGGGCGTCGGTGTAGACGGTACTCGGGGTGCCGCCGCTGGGCGGGGTGGAATCCGTCCGGTCGGCGCCCGGGTAGGTGGTGGTGGTCTGCCACAGCTCGGTGCCCTTGGCGTAGAGCTTGCTGGCGACTTTCCGGCCGGTGCCGTCGTACAGGTAGCGGGTCTGGGAGGGGACGGTGTTGTCAGCCTCCTCGAACAGCGTGGTGCCGGGTGCGGTGAGGGGGTCGTACCAGGCCGCGGTGGCCTTGGTCACCTGGCCGTGGCTGTCGTAGCGCGTGTGGGCCAGGAGGCGACCTTGGGTTCCGTTGGCCGGGGTGGACTGAGTCTGACGGGGTTGCAGGAAGCCGTCGTAGATGGTGGCCGATGTGGTGTAGGTACCGTTCTCCAGCTGTGTGTTCGTCGTGACGCTCGGGGGGTTGGCGCGTGTGGACGGGGCCGGGTCGACGCCGTGCATCTCGTAGCTGAAGGTGCGGTCCGCTTTCTTGTCGGCGTCCTTGCTGTTGCCGGGGAGCCAGATGGCGGTGCGGCGGCCGAGTGTGTCGTAGACCGAGTCCGTGACCCGGCCGTTGGCGTCCACGGCGCGGGTCACCAGGCCGCGGGCCGGGGATACGACGCTCTTCGCGGTCCAGCCCAGAGGGTTGGTGGTGGTGACTTCGGTCGGGAGGAGGCCTGTCGCCGGGGTATAGGCGGTGCGGTTGACCGCACCCGCGCCGTCGATGCTGCGGACAGCGCGACCGTAGGCGTCGAATTCCTGTGCGGCCAGGGTCTGGTAGGCGGCGTTGCCCTGAGCGTCGTAGGCCTTGACGGACTGAGTGGCGGTGACGAAGCCGGCGGTCGAACCGTTCTGCCCAAGAACGCCCGGCGGCCCGGGGTTGTTCAGATCAGTGTTGCCGTCGTAGATGAGCCTGCGGTCGCTGACGGTTGTGGAGGAGGACGGCTTGGTCCCACAGGGGCCGGCGAGGGTCAGGACCCCGCTCGGATAGGCGAGCATCATCGGGTTGGCCGCTGGGGGCGTCGCATAGCTCGTGGTGGTGCAGCTCTGGTCGGCCGTGGTGGTCACATCCGGCTGTGACTCGACCTTGACGGGCCGTCCGAAGCTGTCGTACGTGGTACTGGTGCGGGCGGTGCGCCACGTCGCTTGATCGGACAGCAGCGAGCTGGAACGCGAGCCGATCGACTGCACCCGGCGGGCCTCAAGCCTTGGGAGCGCCGACAGCAACCCTCCGTCCTTCGAACTCCACGCCGTCCTGTCCCGGCTGGTGATGACGGTGCTGACAGGCGTGTCGGTGAACTGCTTGGCGATGGCGGTGCCGCCAGCCTGTGTGTAGGTGACGGATTCCTGCGCCGTGCCGGCCAACCAGGGGCTGTCGACGGTTTCCTCGCCGAGGGAGTTCTTCAGCTTGACGACCCGGCGGGAGCGGTCCGCCTTGTAGTCATCGTTCATGCCCTGCAGATAGGAGACGGTGGTCTGGCTGACCAGGTCCGGACTGGCGCCGTCCGTGGTGGTGACGGTGCGATAGCCGCGGAAGTCGTTCCAGGTGCGGTACCGGTCGTCGGTCAGGTCGGAGTCGTCCCGGTGCCATGCCGCGCCACCACCGTAGGTGTAGGCGGTCGTCCGAGCCGGGGAGTTCGCCTTGGTGGTGTCCGAGACGGTGACCTTGGCGACCAGCGTCTTGTGGAACCAGTCGGCGACCGGCGCAGCCCCGCCCGGGGTGGTCCAGTACACCGGGTAACAGGCCATCGTGTTGCCGTCGGCCGAGGCGGGCATGGTGCCCTTGGTCCGGGAGCACTCCGGGTCGCGGTAGGTGACGGCGATCGAGGTGCCCGACTCGGTGTTGATCCCGATGATGCGAGGCCGGTACAGCGGCAGCGAGGACACGTCCGAGCTGTCAACGCGGTTGTCCACCTCGGTACCGGCGAAGGTGACCGGGTCCAGGGCGATCTGGCCGCTGCCGCCGGCCGAGGTGTCCTGAGCGGTGTGCCGGATCTGGGACAGCCACATCACCGACTGCAACGAGCCGACGTTCTGCTTGTCCGGAGTCTTTCCGGTCACCGGATCGTAGGTACCCCCGGCAGCGGAGAACAGGTGCGTGAGGTCGTACCGGTCGACGTTCTGCCAGCCGCTCTGCGTGCGCAGCTCGGTGCGGATGGTGCTGAGGCGCTTGGTGGACCAGAAGGTCGGCGAGGCGAGACGGCAAACGTTGGATCCCGTGCCGCTGGTGGTCCAGCCGTCCTGGCAGGCCAGGTCGAACGGGACATCCGGCCAGTTCGAGGCCGTGGCCGCCGACAGGTTCTCCGGCTTGCAAACGGCATCGGAGACCGTGCACCGCTCGGCGGTGTCGAAGTTCACCCGGGCGGACGGCTCGCGGCCTGCGAGCGCGTCAGCGAGCTGGTAGCCGTAGGAAACGCGGGCGAGGTGGCCGCCACGAGAGTAGGGGACCAGGATGCCGGTGCCACTGGCGCTGCCCATGGCGTACCGGTTGGCCTCGGCGGCCCAGTCGTAGCGCTGGAGGTTGCCGTGGGGGTCGACCACGAAGTCCAGGTTCCAGCGCCATCCGAGCTGCTGGTCGCACTGGGAATCCTTGCCCTTGGCTGCGCTGTAGCAGGGGTCGCCGTTGTTCGGGTGGTACACCGGTACGGCCCAGGCACTGTTGGTCGCGCCATCGCCGGTGGTGCCGGGGGCGTGGTTGAGACCGAAGTAGTAGGCGGTGCCGTCCGTGGTGGTGACCTTGAAGTACTCGCCCTGCCACAGGCCGTTCGCCGCGCCCGTCAGCCGCTCGATGCGGGTGCCGTCATCACTCTGCAGGTGGTACAGGCCATCTGCGTCCCGGATCAGTTCGCCATTGTGGGAGCCGAGGGCGAGCGTGGCGTTCCATCCAGCCCAGCACTCGTCACCGGAATCCTTGATGCCGGCGTTCTTGCAGGACTTGTAGGAGCGTTCGAGGAAGCCGGGGCTGTAGGACCAGCCGTCACCGATCCACGAGGCCTGCGAGTTACGGGCGGAGGTCTCGCCGTCCACCGACTGCGAGTTGTACGACAGCGTCACTTCCGGGCCGGCCCCGGCCAATGATGGCGGAGTGGTGACCGGGTAGCCGTAGGTGAATGCGCCGGAGGAGCTCTGTGACCACGAGCCGGACGCGGACAGGTCGGTCGCCGTGTAGGACCCCTGGGAGCTGCCCGTGTCGGAGACTGCCGCGACCGCCATTCCGCCGCTGGCCGCGTCCGGGGAGAGCACGTAGTCGAGCTTGGTCGCGGGCACCTCGCCGGGTGCGGTCTTCGCGGCCGTGCTGGCGTCACCGGGCAGGGCGATGGTGCCGCTGACCCTCTTTGCCACAGGGTCGACAACCGACTCCAGCGGCTTTCGGGTGCGGCACTCCGACAGCTGGGGCGTGGTCAGCGCGCAAGCCGGCATCGCGACCAGGTGCAGCCGGGAGGCCCAGCCTCCGCCGAAGGCGTCGGCGATCCCGCTGTAGTCGAGTGAGACGTCCAGGCTTGCGGCTTCCTTGCCGCCGTCCGTGCGCTGGAGGGCGACCAGAAGACCGTCGACGTTCGCCTTCTCGGTCTGGGGCCGGTCAGCGACCTTGACCTCGACGCTGCCTGGCGGGGCGGCCGGTTCAGCGTCTGCTGCGGCCCTGGCCTTGGCACCGACCTGATCGGGGTGGGCTGCGGCGATCAGGACGGGGGTCGCGCCGGCCCGCGTCTCGGTGCTGGGCGCCCTGTCGGCGCGGGTGTCCTGGCTGGAGCCGGCCTTCGTGAGGTCGACGGAGACGGTAGCAGCTGCGGGCCAGTTGACCGGCCCGCTGTGGTGGACGGTCAGTTCCCGTGCCCCGACAGGGTGCGGCAGCGCCTTCGACTCGCCCTTGCCGTCGGCATCGTGGCCGCTGACTCGTGGGAGCTGGGGGATTTTCTCCTTGCTCTGGTCGGCGGCGTACGCACGGCCTAAGCCGACGTTCTCACCTGCGAGCGGGACCACCAGTGCCATCACGGCGGTGAGTGCGGCAACGGTGAGCGTGTTCCGTCGCCTGCGACCCCCTCCCCGTTCACGGTGGACGAACCAACTCAAACTGGGCTGCACGCATACCCCCACGTTCGTGAATTCGTAATGGGCCTGGGACCACTTGCAGATGGCAACCACAGCTCGCCCAACATGACGGCGGGAACCGTATTGCCAGACTCTTGGGCAACGCAATAGCGTTCGGCTGCGATTGGCAATCGAATTGACGATCAGTCAGCTGACGATTGCTTAGAAATCGCTCCACAATTGGACAAAGGCGCCCCGCACACCGGCGAGTGTGATGCATCCCACAGTCTGCGCGCGGGGTCAGCCGTGTCGTGAAAGTGATGACGCCATGGGGGAACTCCTTCCCACTCCGCCGCCGCAGCGGCATTACCTGATAAGGCATCTGGCAACCGCGTGCGCCGTCGGGCTCGTCCTGGCCGCACCCGGCGCCGCAGTCGCCGACGACCGCACCTTCGCCGTCCCGCCCGGGTCGGCCGCCCAGGCGCCCAAGCTTCCCGAACCCGCCCCGGGCCCCGTACAAACCGCCCGCCTTCAGGCCAAGAAGACGGGCAAGCCGGTCACCGTCGACGAGCTGACCACCGAGACGTCGCTCACGGTGGCCGGACCCGATGGCAAGCTCACCGCCACCACCCACCTTCAGGCAGCCCGGGTAAAGAAGAACGGCACCTGGACCGCAGTCGACGCCACGTTGGCCCGCAACCCGGACGGGGGCTACTCGCCCACTGCCACGCCGTCAGGGGTTACTCTCTCCGGCGGCGGCACCGGACCGCTGGCCACGCTCACCGACAAAGACGGTCACAGCTTCGCATTGGCCTTCCCCGCAAAGCTGCCCGCGCCCACCGTGACCGGCAGCGCCGCCACTTACGCGGAGGTTCTGCCCGGTGTCGATCTGCGGGTGGACGTCACCACGCAGGGCGCGGTCCGCGAAGTCCTGGCAGTCAAGGACGCGAGCGCCGCCGCCAACCCCGCACTGAAATCACTCAAGCTTGGCACCGGAACCACGAACCTCACCGTGTCCGCAGACGCGCACGGCAACCTCACTGCCGCTGCCGCCGATGGAAAGCCCGTCTTCCGCGCACCTTCCCCGCTGATGTGGGACTCCGCGTCAGACACCCCGGCGCCGCCGACTACCCCAACCATCAAAGCCGCCGCAGCGCCTCTCACCTCCTCCACCTCCGGTCCGATCTCCGGAGGTGCCCAAGCAGGCGCGGGCGACAGCGAGTCCTCGACGGATGGACCAGGTCGCGGCGCGCACATCAAGCCGATCGCGGTCGAGGCCACGACCAGCGCCCTCACGCTGACCCCGGACGCAGACCTGCTCGGTGGCAAGGACACCGTCTGGCCGCTCTACATCGACCCGACCTTCCAGCCGGCCCCGACCATGGGCACCAACCACTTCGCCCAGGTGATGCAGGGCTGTCCGACCAGTCCCCAATACGACATCGCGCAGGACAACGGCCAGGGCGTCGGATTCCAACATTACCGAACCAACTGCTATGGCATGGAACGCTCGTACTACGAGTTCAACACCAGCGCCGTGGCACCACAGATGTACATCGACGACGCGAAGATGTACTTCACCGAAACCTACGGCGCCAGCTGGGACTGCGGCCACACCGCCCCCGTCGCCCTGAAGTGGATGAGGGAGGCGATCGACGGCGGCACCGATTGGAACCACCAGCCGACCGTCTACCAGGACATCAGCGGTCAGTGGCCCAAGTCCGCCTACGGAAAATGCGGCTGGCAGACGGTCACCTTCAATGTCACGGACGCGCTGCGCTCAGTCGCCCAGGCAGGCAGCAAGGCCTGGACGGTAGGCCTGTTCGGCGACGAGAACAACTCGACCAACAACGACAACTTCATGCGGTTCGCCCCGAACCCGTACCTCATCGCCACCTACGATCTCCCGCCGAATACCCCCGACTCCATGTACACCAGCCCCCAGCCGATCAACCCGAACGGCTACGCCTGCGGCGGTGGCCAGCCAGGCTGGATCGGGCGGACCGTGCCGCTGGGCAACGGCGCCTCCGACATCACCCTGCACGCCTACGGCTCCACGCCGATGCCGGGCACCAACATCGTCATCGGTTTCCACGTCTGGGACAACATGGCGGCGGACGCCAACGGCAGTCCCGCCACCGTCACCTGGCCCGCCAGCCAGAGCATCAACGGCCGGGGCTGGGGCGACGCCAACATCGGCTTCCCGGTCTCCGACGGACACCAGTACGGCTGGAACGCGTGGGCCACCGACGGACTGCTCGGTAGCGCGGGCACCGCCTACTGCTACTTCAACGTCGACCTGACCCCGCCCACCCTCGCCTACATCGCGCCCTCCACCGTCTTCCCCCCGATCGGCAGCGGCATCAAGCCCACCGGCCACGCCGGCGACCAGGGCGCCACCATCCGTGTCACCAGCACCGACCCGGTCCCGGGCGGCTGCACCCGCGGCAGCTGCCTGTCCAGCGGCGTGCGCGAGTTCCAGTACAACCTGGACGACAACATCCCACCGACCGGCTACAAGGCCCAGCCCGTCGCAGGAGTGGACGCCAACGGCTCCGCCTACGCGGACATCCCCATCAACCTCAACCCCGACCAGTGGGGCACCCACCGCCTGTACGTGCGCGCCACGGACAACGCCGGAAACACCCAACCCCAGGCCGCGACCTACGACTTCTACGCGCCCTGGAACCCGGCCACCAAAGTCGTCGCCGGCGACGTCAACTTCGACGGCACCCCCGACTACCTCGTCCCCGCCGCCGACGGCTCGCTGACCCTGCTTCCAGGCAACAGCGACTTCACCGCCCAATCCGGCACCGCCTCCACCAAGACGCAGAGCCCCGAACAGGACAGCTGGAACAACTACCTGATCGCCCACCGCGGCTCGGTCAGCGCCAACAGCGTCGACGATCTGCTCGCCTACAACAAGAGCTCCAAGCAGCTCTACATCTACTTCAACGACTCCACCCGCGTGCCCGCCGGAACACCAGGCCACTTCAGCGACCGCGCCGGGATCGCCCAGATCGGCAACAGGACCGACTGCGCCAGAGGCGTCGACGGAACCTGGAACAACCTCACGCAACTGACTGCACTCAGCGCGACCCCCACCAGCGCGAGCCGACCCAACCTGATCACCATCGAGGCGGGCCACCTTCGCTACTACCCTGGCACCACCGTCGGCGGCTGCCTCCTCGCCCAAGGGATCGAACTCGGGGCCGACAACGAGAACTGGAGCAGCTTCACCCTCTTGTCCCCCGGGATCATCGGCAACACCCCGGCGCTGTGGGTACGCGACAGCGTCACCGGCGCGATCAACACCTTCCCCCTGCCCCTCACCGACGGCGCCCCGGCCGCGAAGTCCCTGCACGTCCCCGCTCACCAGGCCCTGGTCTCCGCGGTCAAGAACCCCGCTGGCGCCAACATGTGCGCCGACGTAGACCGTGGCCTCCCCGACAACGGGACCACCGCCCAACTGTGGGACTGCAACACGACAGGGGCCCAGGCCTTCACCCGCGGCATCGACAGCACACTCCACGTCCTCGGCAAGTGCCTGGACATCAAGGACGCTGCCACCGGTAATGGCAGCGGCATCCAGCTCTGGGACTGCAACAACACCGGCGCCCAGAAGTGGGCCGACGGCCCTTACTCCGGCACCCTGCAGAACCCGCAGTCCGGCCGCTGCCTCGCCGTCCCCGAGGGCAAGAACGACCCCGGCAACCACCTCATCCTCTGGGACTGCCTCGACGACGTCAGCCAGAAGTGGACCAGCCCCACCGCCCAAGCAGTGCTGCCACTCGGCGCGAGCTCCGCTGCGTACCCGACCGTCGACTCTCCCGGCGACATCAACGGCGACGGCAACCCCGATCTGATCACCACTGACACCAACGGCATCTTCACCCAGTACCTCGGCACGGCACCCGACGCAGGGCTGCCCCGCTTCGGCACCCCGCGCACCCTCCCCTCCGCCACACCTGCCAGCTACAACATCAGCTCCGCCCAGAACCCGAACCGGTGCTTCGACAACTGGGGCGCTGGCAACGGAACCTCCTTGCTCATCTACAACTGCTGGAACGGCACCAACCAGAAGCTCACCTTCGCCGCCGACGGCACACTGCGCACCGGCGGACGCTGCGTCGCCACGAAGGACAACGCAACCGCCAACGGCACCGCCGTCGTCATCCTCGACTGCACCGGAGCCACCGGCCAGGTCTGGACCCTGCGCGCCGACGGCACCATCTACAGCCCCACCGCCAACCGCTGCATCGAACTCCCCGGCTGGAACGATGCCAACAGCACAGCCCTCGACATCTGGGACTGCGTCGGCAACCATGCCAACCAGCGCTGGACCATCTACCCCAACACCGCCTGACCACCACCCCTGACCAGCCAACCCGGGGCCTGCGGCACACCCAGTGCCACAGGCCCCGCCCGTATCAGCTGCCCCGGCAGCGACCATCAGCCACACCTTGCAGTACGACTCGAATTCTCGAAGAGCCTGGAACAGAAGCAACTCCGCGTTTCGCTACGGCACGTCTACCCGCAGTGCCCGACTCCCGTGCGTACGTCTGCGAGAAAACGTCGCCGCTGCGTACGACCACGGCGTGCAGAACGTCCGCACCCCGATCGGCGAGGTGCGGACGCCCGCCCTCGGGGATCCCGCTGGCGGGCCCTGCCGGTCCTGGCGCCACCCCGGCCACGACGCCACGACGGGATCCGGACGCGAGCAGGACCGGCGCTAAGGAGCCGTCCGGCGGGCGGCCGTGCGCCGCAGCACGATCTGGGGCAGAACAAGCCAGGTGGTGGTGAACCAGAGCAGGACGGCTGCGCTGAGGGCCCACGCGGCGACCGGGTTGCCGGTGGCGGTGCGCAGCAGGAGCAGCAGGGCGGCGGCGATGGTGAGGGCCAGGGTGACGAGGCCGGTGGCGATGAAGTGGCCGGCGACGTGGATGAGTTCGGGTTTCATGCTGTGACGGTCTCGCTCCAGAGCCGGTCGCCCGTTCCTGAGGCGTCTCGTCCCTCACCGCGGTGTCGTCTCCCTGTGCGCGGGTGCGCGATGCAGACAGGTCGGCGGGCCGATGCCGACACTTCGGGCGGCCGGGTCAGGGGCGGTCTTCGTGGTGGCCGCAGAGCCAGGCCAGCGCTTGGTAGGCGCCCAGGGCGTACGCGGCGTTCGCGCCTTCGTCCGCGCCGTCGCCCCCACCCGAGGCCGAGGCCAAGGCCGAGGTGTCGCGCAGACGGACGGCGGCGGCCTGGCACTCGGCCAGGAGCTGCGCCCGGCACGGCCCGGTGGCGCCGAGCGCGGCGGCAGCGGTGAGGGGCGCCGCGACCTGGGCGCCGGCAGCCCACCGGTAGGCCCCCAGGATCCCGTGGTCGAAACCGGTCCACGGCTGCGGGCGGCCGTTGGCCGCCTCGATCGCGTCGAACACCTCGTCCAGCAGGCGCACCCCTACCGCCGGGATCGTCGTCTCGTCACTGGTCATGCCCGCAACCTACGTCGCCCGGACGCGGCCCGCCCCCGGGCACCCGGTCCGCCCCGGGGCCGGCCGGACGGACGCTGGGCAATCGGGTGAACCCCACGACGGCCGCCGCGGTGGCGCCGACAGGTCCGGATCCGGCTCGGAGCGCGGTGCGCAGCGCCGGGAGCAGGGTGGCCTCGGCCCAGGTGAGGAAGGCCGGCCGGCTGTCGCCGCCGACCGGGATGAGGGCGACCTCGCCGAAACTCGGCGCGCAGCGCTGTTCGGTCATCATCGTGTGTCCGTTCTGCGCCTGAACGCGGCAGGCGCCCGCACCACCGCTGTTCGTGACGGCCCGTGCTCAAGGGTGGCGGCGAATTTCTCAGTCGCCCGCCGCGGGCAAGGCGATGCGGCGCACCTGACCGGCTTCCAGCTCGACGACGACGGCCAGCACCGGGCGCAGCCAGCGCACCATCGACGGCACGCCCGGATGCGGCTTTCGAAGCCGCCCGGCGACGGGCGACCCGAGCTCGGCCCGCTCCTGCCCGGACAACTCGCGAGTCACCAACCGCCGACCGTCGACGAGCACCACCAGCAACCGCCCAGGTTCGCCGGGCTCGTCCGGTTCGCTGACGGCCCCGACCACCCAGCCCCTCACCGCAGCCCGCCCGGACACCGTTCCAGCGCGGGCGGCACGATCATCGACGGACTCCTTCCGTACACGAGGTGTGATCACCCGAGCATGGCAGCAGGCCCCGACGGGCGCGATCCATGCCGTCGTCGGGCAGAACCGGAACCAGGTGCGGGAACGGGGACGGAGACGGGCACGGAAACCGGGCAAGGGTGCTCGCCTCGAAAGGCCCACCTCCGGATGTGGGTCCGCCGGCGATGGCCGAGGCTCGGTGCATGGCATCGATCATCGTGCTCTTCGAGCTGGAGCCCGACGGGGCCATCGGTGCGGAAAGTGCGGAAGGCACGGACGGTGCGGAAGGCGCCGAGCCCGCCGTGATCGCGGTGCACGCCGCCGGGGCCGATCCCGACGTGCCCGAGGACCCGCAGCCGTACACGCTGTGCGGGCTGGAGACCGGCCCGATGGAACACACGCACTACCGGCCGGTCCGGCCCGGCGAGCCCTGGTACCCGCCCACCCTCGCCGACCAGCGGTGCCAGGAGTGCGAGCGCGCCCTGCGCACGCAGTGACCGCCGCGCTGGGGAGAGGCGGGCGACCCCGCCCGGAGCCTGCAACTGCACGTCAGCACGCCCCGGCACGTACGGCGTCACGGCCCGCGCGGGTTTCACCCCGTCGCGGTACCTGGGGTGATCGCCCGCCGGCGCCATGTCTCCACCGATCACGGGCGTCGTGCTGGGGCGGGGCACGCCTTCAGGTTCTCTGCCGTCGCGCACGCGGCCGGTCGGAGCCCGTCCGCCGGGGGTGGCCCGGGCTGGTCCGGATGCCACCGAGCGGGTGCGGCGGACCGGCCCAGCAGCGACGTTGAGAAGATGGACATCGTCGTCGTACTTGAGCTAGACATGCCGACCAACGTGCGGCTCCTCGGCCCCGACCACACCCCGGCGGACCCGGAGAGCCCGGTGCGCCGCGTACACGTCGCCCCCGCGGAAGCCTCGGGCACCTGCGGCCTCCGCACCCTGTGCGGCCTGGACACCGACGGAATGACCCTCGCCCCGCACCGCTACGCCCACCAACCTCCACCGCACTGGCTCACCTGCAGCACGTGCCAGGCCGCCAGGCAGGACCCCGCCCCCGACGCCACCGAAGCGGCTGCCCAGGAGCAGCGCGAGGACGACGCCCACCCGGCGGAAACCGCCGCACACTGAGCACCGCACCCACCGCACCCACCGCGTCGAGCGCGCGGGCGGCGGCCGACGGCCGGTCGCCTCCTCAGCGCGAGCCGACGCTTCGGACCGAACGCGCAGTGGGCCCGGTCCGGGCGGCCCGGCAGCCCGGTAGTCCGGCAGTCCGGCAGTCCGGCAGTCCGGCAGGCTGCTCATCGGCCGCTCCCCCGGCCCTCGGCGCACGCGTTACATTGAGGCGCAAGGGGCGGCAGATCCCGAACGGGGTGGCTGATGCACTCGATCACCGACTGGCTGGACGGCCTGTCCGGCCCGGTCGTGTACGCGGTCGTCGCCGCCCTCGTCTTCGCCGAGGACGCCCTCTTCTTCAGCTTCCTCATCCCTGGCGAGAGCGCCGCCGTCCTCGGCGGTTTCCTCGCCCACCAGGGCAGGGTGTCCATCGGCTGGCTGGTCCTCGCCGTGGTCGGCGCGGCCGTCCTGGGGGACTCCGTCGCGTACGAGATCGGCCGCCGCATCGGCCCGGCGGTCCTCGACACGCGCATGCTGCGACGCCATGAGGAGCAGGTCGACAAGGCCCGTGACCTGATCCGCCGGCGGGGGCCGGCCGCCGTCTTCTTCGGCCGTTTCGTCGCCTTCTTCCGCCCCGTGGTGCCGACGCTGGCCGGCGTCTCCCGCATGCCGTACCGCCGTTTCCTCCTCTTCAACGCCCTCGGCGGCCTCGCCTGGGGCGTGGGGTTCACCCTCCTCGGCTACTTCGCGGGGGCCGCCTACACCAAGGTCGAGGGCACGGTCGGCGGCGTCGTCGCCGCCCTGCTCGCCGCGGCGGTCGTCATCGCCCTCATCGTCTGGCGCGTACGCCGCCGCAGGTCCGCGGCCCGTACGCAGTCCCGCCGTACGCAGTCCCGCGAGGGCCAGGACGAGAAGCACTGACGGCCGGACCGCCCTGCCGACCGCACCGCGCGCGCCGGGGCCCGCGAACGACCAAGGCGGCGCGCCCGGCGACGGGCCGGGGCCGGGAACCGCGCCGGAACGGGTCACACCGGTCCTGGCCGCGCCGGAACGGTCCGTGCACGAGCGAACACGCCGCGCACGCAGGGTTTCCGCATCAGGGCCATGAATCGGCCCGGGGCGGGTAGCCGAGCGCTGCCGCCGCCGGCGCTCGGTGCCGCTGCGGACAACCCGGCGCCACAGCCAGAAACGGAGTCCGTCGCATGACCGTCGTCACCTCCTGGTCCACCGCCGTCACGCTGCCCGAAGGCCCGTTCCCCGACGTGACCGTCGAGGCGCAACTGCGCTTCGACACCTCGCTGCCGTACGCGGTGTGCCTGGTCTTCCCGCCCCTCGGGGGCGGCGGGGAGGCGCAGTGGGTCTTCTCGCGTGACCTGCTGGACGAGGGCCGCCACGCCCCCGCCGGCCACGGGGACGTGACGGTCGCGCCCGGGCGGGCGGGCCGGGTCCTGGTCACCCTGTGCGCCGAGAACGGCCGGGCCGTGATCAGCATCCCCGCGGACGCCGTGACGGCCTTCCTCCTCGACTCCTTCGCCCTGGTGCCGGCCGGCACCGAATCCGACCACCTCGACATCGACGCCGTCCTCGACCGGATCCGGTCCTGACCCGCCACAGCCGACGGCGACGACCGCTCGGCGAAGGGCCGGGCATGCCCGAGCGGGGAACCGACCCATTCCGCTGCGGGCGGGATGGTTTGCCCGGCCCGCAGAGCGGTACACGCGGATCATGGGCGCGGCCGGAGAAACGACGGCTCCACCACCCCCGGACGGTCCGGCATCACCATCGAACGGCCGGACCGGCCCCTCCTGACAACCGTCCCAGTCACCACACGGGAGGACCTCGTGATCGTCCTCGGCGTCATCCTGCTCATCATCGGTTTCGTCACCGGGATCTCGATCCTGTGGACCATCGGCATCATCCTGGCCGTCATCGGCCTCGTCCTGTGGATCGCGGGCTCCGTCGGGCACGCCGTCGGCGGGCGTCGTCACTACTACTGATCCACTCGTCCTACTTTCTGCACCACCCGCCTCAACCCCTGATCCGCCCGTTCACCGGCTCGGGGGGGGGGGGGGGGGCGCGCGCGGGGGGGGGGGGGCGGGGGCCGCGCGCGCGGGGCGCCCCCGCGCCCCCCCCCC
>NZ_JBHWIJ010000080.1:0-30628 GCF_042732255.1 Kitasatospora sp. NPDC059803
GGCCGGCCCGGCCGCGTTTCCCGGCCCCGACTCCCGCCCCTACTCCGCCCCCGACGCAGCCGCAGGCGTCAGGCACCGACGCAGGCACCGGTGTCAGAGCCGGGCGTCAGGGCCAGAGGTCCTGGTACCTCATCCCGGCCCGCTCGCAGGGGGTGCGCCCCTCCTCCAACTGGTCCACCAGCGGCCGTTGCGCCAGGATCTCCCGGGCCCGGGCGGCGGAGGCGCTGGTGGCGTACCAGGCCAGCCCGGGGTGGTTCTCCAGCCCGGCGCGGATCAGCTGCAGCGCGCAGGCCCGCTGGACGGCGGGGAGCCGGTCCAGGGCGGGGGCGGCGTCCGGCGAGAGGTCGCGGACGTTGCGCAGGTCGATCCGGGAGGTCCGCTCGAAGCGGGCGACGTTCTGCTCGGCGATGATCGCGTCCGGGCCCATCAGCCCGTACACCGCCGCCGTGAGCATGCCGCTGAGGACGACGACGCGGGGCAGCCAGCCCGCCGAGCGGGTCAGCCCGGCGGTGATCAGCAGCAGCAGGACGACGCCGAGCCAGCCCTCGACCACCAGCACCCAGAGCCGCAGCCTGGTCAGGCCGGAGGCGTCGACGTAGAACCACATCCGGCCGAGCGCCGAGGCGACCACGACCAGGGCGAGCACGCAGAGCGCCCCGAGCAGGATCCGCGCCACCCGACGGTCGGCCGGCGTGCTGCGCGGGGCCCAGCGCTTGGCGACCGCCACCACGACCAGGGTGAGCGCGGTGATCACGCTCAGCTGCCAGAAACCCTGCCGGGCGTACTCGGAGCGGCTCATCCCGGTGTTGCGCAGGACGGCGTCGGCGCCGCCGAGCACCACCAGGGCCTGGATCACCGCGAAGGCGCCGAACATCAGGTTGAGCGCGACCAGCGGCAGCGCCCACTCCAGCCGGCGGCGGGCCCGGCCCGGCCGGACGACCGTACGGTCCCAGCGGCGGGGCCCGGCCGCGATGTGGGCGAAGCCCAGGGCGGTGAACGCCCCCAGTGCGAACAGCACCGCGCGCAGCGGGAGCCCGCGGAGGTCGAGGCTGGGGCTGAGGCTGCCCAGCAGGTCCGCCATGGCGGCGTCCGCACCGGCGAACAGCAGACCGAAGACGGTCAGCAGGACGGCGGCGACCGCGAGTGCCTTGAGCACCGGGACGATGCGGCCCCGGCAGGGCAGACTCCGGCCGCGCAGCCCGTCCCTCAGCCAGAGCACGCCGGGCGGCAGCTGCCAGAGGACGGCGGGCAGGGGGAGCAGGACGCCCGCCCAGCGGCGGCCGCCGTGCAGCGCGAGCGAGGCCAGGCCGAGCGCGCACCCGATGGACAGCGACACCGGCCAGCCCGCCTCCCAGAGCGCCGGGACGGCGAGCAGGGCGACGGCGAGCAGGCTCCACACCACCGTCCAGGGCCGGATCCGGCGGCCCGCCGACCGGGCGGCGAGACCGGCCGCGGCAGCGGTGGCGCCGGCGCAGATCAGCAGGTTGACGCCCACGCCGTCGAACAGCAGCCAGGCTGTCAGCAGGCCGGTGAGCAGTGCCAGGAGGAGGACCCGGGGCGTGGCGGCCGCCCTGCGCTCGGGGTCGCTCGGGCGCAGCCACCCGTGGTGCGGCGGCGCGGGCATGCCGGATCCCCAATGAGGGCCGGGTCCGGGTCCGAGCGTCGCGGGCCCGGGCATCGCAGGTCCATGTGTCGCGGCTCCATGTGCCGCGGCTCCATGTGCCGCGGCTCCATGTGCCGCGGGCCCGGGCTCGGGTGGCAGGTCGGCCAGGGCGGGCGTGGACGGGCCGGACATGAGTCCCCCTCGGTGGTCGGCGGGCATGCGGAAGCCGCCCTTGGGGCAGTCCGCCGTCGGGCGCGCTCGGCGCCGCGGCTGCAGCCGACTGTAGACCATTCTGAACAGGTTCAAAACTCAGTTCTGAACAAGTTCAGAAATCTCGGCCCGCCTTCCCGCCACCGCTCCCGGAGCCCTCCCGCACCGCTCCCGCGGCCCTCCCGTACCCCTCCCGGGGCCCCTCCACCACCCCTCCGCTACCCCTTCACCGACCCGGCCAGCAGGCCCCGGACGAAGTACCGCTGCAAGCTGAAGAAGACGATCAACGGGACGACGATCGACAGGAATGCCCCGGCCGTCAGCAGCTCCCACCGCCCGCCGAAGGACCCGGACAGCTGCGCCAGCCGGACCGTCATCGGCGCCACCTCCGGCGTGCCGCCCGCGAAGGTCAACGCGACCAGCAGGTCGTTCCAGACCCACAGGAACTGGAAGATCGCGAACGAGGCCAGCGCCGGGGTGCACAGCGGCAGCACGATCGAACGGAAGATCTTGAAGTGCGAGGCCCCGTCCACCACCGCCGCCTCCATCAGGTCCCGCGGCAGCTGGGCGATGAAGTTGTGCAGCAGGAACACCGCCAGCGGCAGCGCGAACATGGTGTGCGCCAGCCACACCGGTGCGTAGCTGCCCTTCAGGTCCACCGCCGGGATCAGCGTCAGCGAGCCCAGGTGCGCGCCGCCGGAGAAGAGGCGCAGCAGCGGGATCAGCGCCATCTGGATCGGCACCACCTGGAGCGCGAACACCGCGA
This sequence comes from Kitasatospora sp. NPDC059803, assembly GCF_042732255.1. Lineage (NCBI taxonomy): Bacteria > Bacillati > Actinomycetota > Actinomycetes > Kitasatosporales > Streptomycetaceae > Kitasatospora > Kitasatospora sp. NPDC059803. The sequence goes on from NZ_JBHWIJ010000080.1 coordinate 2,580, forward strand.
AGAACACCGTGTCGCTCCCCCGGAACCGCACCCAGGCCAGCCCGTACGCCGCCATCGCCGCCAGCACCAGCGGGAACAGGGTGGCCGGGACGCTGATCGCCAGCGAGTTCACCAGGAACGGCATCAGCCCGGTGGAGACGCCGGAGCCGCCCTCGAACAGCACCGTGTGGTAGTTGCCCAGGCCCAGGTCCGGGTGGAGGAAGGCGTTCCACCAGCCGTTCGCCGTCACGTCCTGCTTGGGGCGCAGCGAGGTCACCAGCAGGCCCACCGTCGGGATCGTCCACAGGACGGTCACCGCGATCACGAAGACCGAGGCCAGCGGGCTGCTGAAGGCCTTCCGGACCGGGCTGCCGTGCGGCGCGCTCATCGCGCGGGCCGGCCTGTCGTGCGGTGCGCTCATCGGACCGCACGCTCCTTCCGCAGCTGGACGATGTTGTAGGCCACCAACGGCAGCACCGCGAGGAAGAGGATCACCGCGAGGGCACTGCCCCGCCCGGTGTTGAACTGCACGAAGGACTGCGAGTACATCTCGTTGGCCAGCACCTGGGTACCGAAGTTGCCGCCGGTCATGGTGCGGACGATGTCGAAGGCCTTCAGCGTGATGATCATGATGGTGGTCAGCACCACCACCACCGTGGTGCGGATCATCGGCACCGTGACGTACCAGAACAGCCGCACCCCCTGCGCACCGTCCAGCCGGGCCGCCTCGGTGACCTCGTCGGGGATCGCCTTGATCGCCGCCGACAGCACCACCAGCGCGAAGCCCGTCTGCACCCAGACCATCACCGCCATCAGCAGGAAGGTGTTCAACGGCTGTGAGAGCATCCAGTTCGGCGGATCGTCCCAGCCCACCGCGATGGCGAGTTGGCTCAGCAGGCCGATCTGCGACTGGCCCGGTCCACGCGACTCGTAGACGAACTTGAAGATGATCGAGGCGCCGACCAGCGAGATCGCCATCGGCATGAAGATCAGCGACTTGTACACCGCCTGGCCGCGCATCCGGTCCACCAGCAGCGCCAGCACCAGGCCCAGGCCGGTCGCCGCCAACGGCGCGACCACCAGCCAGAGCAGCGTGTTGACCAGCACCTTCTGCACCGAGTCGGTGGTGAACGCCCAGCCGAAGTTCTCGCCGCCGACGAACCCGCTGCCGTCGGCGTTCTGCAGGCTCAGATAGACCGTGCGGATCAGCGGCACGACCAGGCCCACCAGCAGCAGCACCGCGGCCGGGCCGAGGAACACCACCACCGACAGCGGGCGGGAGAGCCGGCCCCGGGCCCGGCCCGCGGCGAAGAAGACCAGCAGCAGGATGCCGAGGAAACCCGCGACGGCGCCGAGGCTGTTGCCGAACTTGACCGCCGCGTCGCCCCAGGAGCCGGTGGCGAGCGCGGTGACCGGTGAAGGGGTTCCGGGTACGGACATGACGGTGCGTCCCTCCTGTTCTGGTGGGAAGGGGCGGGGGGGGGGGGGGGGGCGGGCCCCCCCCCCCCCCCCCCCCTCGACAGGTGGTCCTGAACGGCGCCCGGCCGGGCCCGAGTCCGGCCCGGCGCCCACTACGGCCAGGCGCCTACTGCGGGCGTCTGCCCACTGCGGCCAAGCGCCCACTACAGCCAGGCGCCCGCTGCGACCGTGCGGCTACTGCGGCCAGGCGGCGTCGATGTCGGCGGCGGTCTTCTGGATCGACTGCCCCTCGGCGAACCAGGCGGTCAGCGACTTCCACTCCTGCCCGGCACCGATGGCGGCCGGCATCAGGTCGGAGCCGTCGAAGCGGAAGGTCGCCGCCGGGTCGGTCAGCGCGTCCGCCGACAGCCGGTCGATCGGGTCGGTGTACAGGCTCTTGTCCACGCCCTGGTTGGCCGAGACCCAGCCCGTCGCGGTCTTCACCCGGCTGCTCGCCCAGTCCGAGCTGGACAGGTAGTTCTGCACCGCCTGCACCTCGGGCCGGCCGGAGAAGGCGGCCAGGAACTCGCCGCCGCCCTCGACCGGGTTGGGGATCGCCGGGTTCACCGCGGGCAGGTGGAAGGCGAACACGTCGCCGTCCGGGCCGACCTTGGTGTCCTTGGGCCACTGCGCCTCGTAGAACGACGCCTGCTGGAGCATGGCGCACTTGCCGGTGAGGACCGGCGCGCCCGCGTCCTGGAAGGTGGTGGTGGCGATCGACTTGACGTCGCCGTAACCGCCGTTGACCCAGGCCGGGTTCTGCATCCAGCCGGCGACGGTCTTCATCGCGGTGGTGATCTTCTCGTCGGAGAACTTCACCTGGTGGCCGACCCACTGGTCGTACACGTCACCGCCGTACGTGCCGAGCACCACCTCCTCCAGCCAGTCGGTGGCCGGCCAGCCGGTGGCCGTGCCCGAGGCGATGCCGCCGCACCAGGGTTTGGCACCACCGGACTTGGCGATCCGGTCGCTGAGCGCCATCAGGTCCGCCCAGGTCTTCGGCACCTCGTAGCCGCCCGCCTTGAAGGCCTTCGGCGAGTACCAGACCAGCGACTTCATGTTGGCGCTCATCGGCGCCGCGTAGAAGGTGCCGTTGACCGAGCCGTAGGTCTTCCAGATCGGACTCCACCGGTCCTCGTTGGTGACCGTCTGGGCGGGCGGCTTGACCACCTTGCCGCTCTTCACCATCTGCGCCAGCAGGCCCGGCTGCGGGATGATCGCGAAGTCCGGGGCGTTGCCGCCGGCCACCCGGACCGGCAGCTGGGACTCGAAGTCGTTCGAGCCCTCGTAACTGATCTTGATGCCGGTGCACTTGGCGAACTCGGCCCAGGACTTCTCCAGGTTGTCCGACTCCGGGCTGAGGATCGAGGCGAACATCGTCACCGTGGTGCCCGAATGCCCGGCGTACGGCTGGTACTTGGCGCAGTCACCGGACAGCGACGGGGCCGCCGCGTCACCACCGCCACCCGAACCGCCGGAGCTGTTGGAACAGGCCGCGGTCAGGGCCAGCGCCACGAGCAGGGCGGGTACGGCGGCCAAGCGACGGCCGGAACCGCGATAGCCGGAACTCTCGGACGGCGCGGTCGGGTTGAGGGTCAATGCGGTCCTCCTCGCCAGGGCATGCTGCCGACGGTGGGCTGAACGACATCGCGCTGTACCGGAGACGGGCGTATGGAGATCACGAAGGGCGACGGACGAACCGATCCGATGACGTTAACGCAGCCGCCAGCCGCCGCCAAGGTCCGCGTCGACCTTCATCCACCGACACCCCGACCGCGACCTCCGCGACCTCCGCCTCCGCGCGACAGATACGACGACCCCGCCCGGAAACCCGAACGGGGCCACGCCTCTTGACCGACCGTCAGTACGGCCGGTGCAACCCTGGTTGACGTCAGCGGTCGCCGAACCGCTCCGCCAACACCTCCTCGAAGGTCCCCCGGCCCACCGCCCGCTCCGGCGCGAGGTTCCCGCCCGCCCGCAGCGCCCGCCCCGAGGCCCCCGGCACCCGCACCGGCAGCAGCGCCCGACGCCGACCCGACGCCCGCAGGTACGCCTCGGCCAGCTCCCGGTACGGCCGCACCCGCGGCCCGCCCACCTCCGGCGCGTACCCGGCCGGCCCCTCCCCCACCAGCTCCGCGACCCGCGCGGCCACCTCCCGCACGTCCACCGGCTGGACGCTCGCCCCGCCAAACACCGGGAACACCGGCAGCCGCGCCGACACGTCGAAAATCCTCAGCAACAGGTCGTGGAACTGCGTCGCCCGCAGCACCGTCCACCCCAGCCCCGACTCCCGCACCACCCGCTCACAGGCGAGCTTCGCCCGGTAGTACGGGATCGGCACCCGGTCGACCCCGACGATCGACACGTACAGCAGGTGCCGCACCCCCGCCCTCCCGGCCTCCGCCACCAGCGTCCGGACCGCGGCCACGTCCTTGCGCCCCACCGTGGTCGCGCAGTCCACCACCACCTCGACCCCCGCCACCGCCCCGGCGATCCCCTCCCCGGTCACGAGGTCCCCGACCACCCACTCGACCCCCGCGCCCCCGCTCCGCACCCGCCGGCTCAACCCCCGCACCGCCACCCCGCGCGCGACCAGCAGCCGCACCACCTCCCGCCCCAGGACCCCCGTCGCCCCGGTCACCAGCACCATCCCCATCACCACACCACTCCTCCCGCCGAACACCGTCACCCCTACCGACCGCCCACCACCCCCATCCGTGACATCGGCGTCCGCGAAGGTGCCCGGACAACGAGAAGAGGCGGGGCGAGGACGTGAAGTCCTCGCCCCGCCTCAGCGGTGGCTCACCCGCGCGGGGTCAGTACCGGCGGTCAGCTGCAGCCGCTGGTGGAGCCGCAGCCCTCGCAGAGGTAGCAGCTGCCGGCGCGGCGCATCTTGGTGCCGCAGGAGAAGCAGAGCGGGGCGTCGGCGTTGAGGCCGAGCTGGATCTCCATCAGCTCCGTGGAGTTGTGAGCCTGCGCCGGGGAGGCCTTGGGGGCCTTGGGCGCCTCGACGGCGGGGGCCGGGGTGGCGACCACCGGGGCCGACTGGGCGAGCGACTCGGTGTCGAGCTCCTCGGACTCCAGCGGCTCGTAGGAGCCCGTGTCCAGGTGGCGCTGGCGCTCCTCGACGGAGTGGATGCCGAGCGCCGAGCGGGTCTCGAACGGCAGGAAGTCGAGCGCCAGGCGGCGGAAGATGTAGTCGACGATCGACTGTGCCATCCGCACGTCCGGGTCGTCGGTCAGGCCGGCCGGCTCGAAGCGCATGTTGGTGAACTTCGAGACGTAGGTCTCCAGCGGCACGCCGTACTGCAGGCCGACCGAGACGGCGATGGAGAAGGCGTCCATCATGCCCGCGAGGGTCGAACCCTGCTTGGACATCTTGAGGAAGACCTCGCCGAGGCCGTCGTCCGGGTAGGAGTTGGCGGTCATGTAGCCCTCGGCGCCACCGACCGTGAAGGAGGTGGTGATGCCCGGGCGGCCCTTGGGCAGGCGCTTGCGGACCGGGCGGTACTCGACGACCTTCTGGACCGCGGCGGCCGGAGCCTCCTCGGCCTTGGCCTCGGAGTCCTTCTTCTTCGCCGAGAGCGGCTGGCCGACCTTCGAGTTTTCGCGGTAGATGGCGAGCGCCTTGACGCCCATCTTCCACGCCTCGAAGTAGATCTCCTCGATGTCCTCGATGGTCGCGGAGGCCGGCATGTTCACGGTCTTGGAGATCGCGCCGGAGATCCAGGGCTGGATCGCGGCCATCATCCGGACGTGGCCCATGGCCGAGATGACCCGCTCGCCCATCGCGCAGTCGAAGACCTCGTAGTGCTCGGCCTTGAGGCCCGGGGCGTCCACCACGTTGCCGTGCTCGGCGATGTGGGCGACGACCGCCTCGATCTGCTCGTCCTGGTAGCCGAGGCGCTTGAGGGCGCGCGGGACGGTGCCGTTGACGATCTGCATCGAGCCGCCGCCGACGAGCTTCTTGAACTTGACGAGCGCCAGGTCCGGCTCGACGCCGGTGGTGTCGCAGTCCATCATCAGGCCGATGGTGCCGGTGGGGGCGAGCACCGAGGCCTGGGCGTTGCGGAAACCGTTCTGCGCGCCGATCCGCAGGACGTCCTGCCAGGTGTCGTTGGCCACCGCCCAGACCGGGGCGTCCAGCTCGTCGAGCGAGACGGCGGCGAGCGAGGCGTCCGCGTGCTGCTTCATGACCAGCTGGTGCGGGGCGGCGTTGCGGGCGTAGCCGTCGTACGGGCCGACGACGCCGGCGAGTTCGGCGCCGCGGCGGTAGGCGGTGCCGGTCATCAGCGAGGTGATGGCGCCGGCCAGGGCGCGGCCGCCCTCGCTGTCGTAGGCGTGGCCGGTGGCCATCAGCAGGGCGCCGAGGTTGGCGTAGCCGATGCCGAGCTGGCGGTAGGCGCGGGTGGTCTCGCCGATCTTCTCGGTGGGGAAGTCGGCGAAGCAGATGGAGATGTCCATCGCGGTGATGACCAGCTCGACGACCTTGGCGAAGGTGTCCGCGTCGAAGGAGTCGTCGTCGCGCAGGAACTTCATCAGGTTCAGCGAGGCGAGGTTGCAGCTGGAGTTGTCCAGGTGCATGTACTCGGAGCAGGGGTTGGACGCGTTGATGCGGCCGGACTCCGGGCAGGTGTGCCAGTGGTTGATGGTGGAGTCGTACTGGATCCCGGGGTCGGCGCAGGCCCAGGCGGCCTCGGCCATCTTGCGGAACAGCTTCTTGGCGTCGACGGTCTCGATGACCTCGCCGGTCATCCGGGCGCGCAGGCCGAATTCGGTGCCGTTCTCGACGGCGGTCATGAATTCGTCGGAGACGCGGACGGAGTTGTTGGCGTTCTGGTACTGGACGGAGGTGATGTCGTCGCCGCCGAGGTCCATGTCGAAGCCGGCGTCGCGCAGGGCGCGGATCTTCTCCTCCTCCTTCACCTTGGTCTCGATGAAGGCCTCGACGTCGGGGTGGTCGACGTCGAGCACGACCATCTTGGCCGCGCGGCGGGTGGCGCCACCGGACTTGATGGTGCCGGCGGAGGCGTCGGCGCCGCGCATGAAGGAGACCGGGCCGGAGGCGTTGCCGCCGGAGGACAGCAGTTCCTTCGAGGAGCGGATGCGGGAGAGGTTGAGGCCGGCGCCGGAGCCGCCCTTGAAGATCATGCCCTCTTCCTTGTACCAGTCGAGGATCGACTCCATGGAGTCGTCGACGGACAGGATGAAGCAGGCGCTGACCTGCTGGGGCTGCTTGGTGCCGACGTTGAACCAGACCGGCGAGTTGAAGCTGAACACCTGGTGGAGGAGGGCGTGCGTCAGCTCGTGCTCGAAGATCTCGGCGTCGTCCTTGGTGGCGAAGTAGCCGTGCTTCTCGCCGGCGGCGCGGTAGGTGAGCACCACGCGGTCGATGATCTGCTTGAGGCTCCACTCGCGCTGGGGAGTGCCGACGGCGCCGCGGAAGTACTTGGACGTGACGATGTTGACGGCGTTGACCGACCAGAAGTCGGGGAACTCGACGCCGCGCTGCTCGAAGTTGATGGACCCGTCGCGCCAGTTGGTCATGACGACGTCGCGGCGCTCCCAGCGGACCTCGTCGTACGGGTGCACGCCAGGAGTGGTGTAGATGCGCCCGATCGGCAGACCGCCCTTGGGGGCCTTGCCGCCGCCCTTGGCCGTGGTCTTGTCGGACTTCGACCCGCGTGCGGAACCGCTCGTGGTGTCTGTCACTTCTTCCTCCTCCTGGGCAAACGCCCGAAGTGCCCTGAAAAGTCCGGGCACCGCTGGTTCGTTCTTCCGGTGTGCAGGCAGGCGGAGACCTCGCCTGCTTGCGCACGGTTTGTTGTGTTCTGTGCCCTTTTTTCGGGCATGCGTGGGCCCCGTGGGACCCGTGGTGCAGCAAGGCCCGCCAGGGGGCCGGGTGCCGGCGCCTCCTAGGGCGCGGCGGCGGCGACGGGCACGCAGGTGCCGTCCGCCTCGGGGACGGGCCGTTCGGCGCGGAGTTCCGCGATGGCGGCCTCGAAGTCTTCCAGTCCGTCGTACGCCTGGTACACGCTGGCGAAGCGCAGGAAGGCGACCACGTCGAGCTCCTTGAGCGGGCCGAGTATGGCCAGCCCGACGTCGTGGGTGGTCAGCTCGGCGTTGCCGGTGGCACGCACGCACTCCTCGACCCGCTGGCCGAGCTGGGCGAGGGCGTCCTCGGTGACCGGGCGGCCCTGACAGGCCTTGCGGACGCCGGTGATGACCTTCTCCCGGGAGAAGGGCTCGGTGACCCCGCTGCGCTTGATGACCATCAGTGCGGCCGTCTCCACGGTGGTGAAGCGGCGGCCGCAGTCCGGGCACTGCCGACGACGGCGGATCGAGCTGCCGTCCTCATTGGTCCGGCTGTCGACAACACGGCTGTCGGAATGCCGGCAGAAGGGGCAGTGCACCTGAGGATCCCTCCCTGGCAGGACGTGCGGACCTGTTGAGTCTATGCGATGCGACCCCGGCCTCGGCAAGCTGATCATGCGCCGTAACCACTAGTACTGGGCACGGAGAGGACTGTAACCACTAGATGTAGGTCTCCGGGGGAAGCGACACCCCTGGCGTGTCGGCACCGATTAGACTGCCGAAGTCGAGATCCGATCGAACATTTACTCGATGCACAGTCTCGATGTACAGCAAAGCCTTGATCGAGTCAGCCAACTCTCGAATAATTCACTCGAACGTGTGTTTGGCGCAACCTTTCGATAGGAGGGGCGTTGGGCTGGAAAAGGGGAGAGGACAGCCGTCGAGAGGGGCCGCCGTGAACACCATCGAAAGCAACACCATCCCGGTGCAGGAACACTCCCAGTTCAAGGTGGGGCAGCGCACCACGAATCAGCAGAGCGTGGACATCAGCATGGACCGTAGCGAAGACCAGCGCCTCTCCGGCCCGGCCCTTTCCAGCACGGGCCGCGTTCCCGACCAGCCGATCGAACACTCCCCAGCGATCGACGACGCCCACCAGGCGCCCACCCGCGCGCTGCCCGGCCGCCCCCCCGGCATCCGCACCGACGAGGCCGGTCTCACCGAACGCCAGCGCCGCGTGATCGAGGTCATCCGGGACTCCGTCCAGCGCCGCGGCTACCCGCCGTCCATGCGCGAGATCGGCCAGGCCGTCGGCCTGTCCAGCACCTCCTCGGTCGCCCACCAGCTGATGGCCCTGGAACGCAAGGGCTTCCTGCGCCGCGACCCGCACCGCCCGCGCGCCTACGAGGTCCGCGGCGTCGAGGTGGCCCGCCCGAACACCGCCGAGACGGCCGGCCGTCCGTCCACCTCGTACGTGCCGCTGGTCGGCCGGATCGCCGCCGGCGGCCCGATCCTGGCCGAGCAGACGGTCGAGGACGTCTTCCCGCTGCCCCGCCAGCTGGTCGGCGAGGGCGAGCTGTTCGCGCTCACCGTGCGCGGCGACTCGATGATCGAGGCGGCCATCTGCGACGGCGACTGGGTCACCGTGCGCCGCCAGCCGGTCGCCGAGAACGGCGACATCGTGGCCGCGATGATCGACGGCGAGGCCACGGTCAAGCGGCTCAAGCGCGAGGACGGCCGGATCTGGCTGATGCCGCACAACCCGGCGTACGAGCCGATCAACGGCGACAACGCGACCATCCTGGGCAAGGTCGTCGCGGTCCTGCGCCGCCTCTGACGCCTCGCGCGCACCCAGCGGGAAGGGGCTCCACCGCGTGATCGCGGGGAGCCCCTCCGGCGTCTCCGGGGGCGTCCGGACCCCGCCTCGGCCCCCAGGGGGGCTGGACGGAGCCCCGGATCACCGCACCGCTCAGCCCCGCTTCACCACCGGCTTGACCGGCGGCGCCGAGGCGTCGATCGCCGCCAGCGAGCGGCGCACCTGGTTGCGGTCCGTGGTGTACCAGAACTCCGGCATCGAGGAGCGGAAGAAGCTCCCGTACCGCTTGGTCTCCACCCGCGGGTCGAGCACCGCGACCACGCCCCGGTCCTCGGCCGCGCGCACCAGCCGGCCGGCGCCCTGCGCCATCAGCAGCGCCGCGTGCGTCGCCGCGACGGCCATGAAGCCGTTCCCGCCGCGCTGTTCGACGTCCTTCTGGCGGGCGCTCATCAGCGGGTCGTCCGGTCGGGGGAACGGGATGCGGTCCATCACGACCAGCTGGCAGGCCGCGCCGGGTACGTCCACGCCCTGCCAGAGCGAGAGCGTGCCGAACAGGCAGGTGGACGCGTCCGAGGCGAACTCCCGGATCAACTCGCCCAGGGTGTCCTCCCCCTGGAGCAGGATCCGGTTGTCCAGCCGCTCCCGCAGCGCCTCGGCGGCCGTCTGGGCGCCGCGCATCGAGGAGAACAGGCCCAGCGTGCGCCCGCCGGCCGCGCCGATCAGCTCCGCCAACTCGTCCAGCATGTCGGGCCGTTCGGGATCTCGGCCGGGATCGGCGAGGTGCCGGGCGACGTACAGGATGCCCTGCTTGGGGTACTTGAACGGCGAGCCGACGTCGATGCCGCGCCAGTGCGGCACCGCGTCCTCGCCGAAGCCGGACCCGGACCCGGACCCGGACCCGGACCCGGCCGAAGGATTGTCCCCGGGGGTGCGCTGGTCCGGCAGCCGGGAGTCCGAGGGCAGGCCGACGGAGGCGGCGACGCCGTTGAAGTCCCCGCCGAGTTTGAGGGTGGCCGAGGTGAGCACCACCGAGCGCTCCTTGTAGAGGCCCTCGCGCAGCAGCCCGGAGACGCTGAGCGGCGCGACCCGCAGCGAGCCGGTACCCATGCCGAAGCGGTCGCTGCGCTCGATCCAGACCACGTCGTACTCGGAGTCCTCCAGCAGCCGCTCGGCGGTCTCGTGCAGCGACTCGGCGGAGGCCATCGCCTGCTTGCGGACGGCGTCCTCGTCGCTGAGCCCCTTGTCGCGGGTCTCGCCGAGCGAGCTGATCACCTGGCGGGCGGCGTCCCGGATCGAGGTGACCGCGTACGCCAGGTACTCGGGCAGTTCCTCGACCCGGCCGGGCTGGGCGGTCTCCATCAGGCCGTGGTAGTTCTCGGCGGCGGCCTGCAAGGCGTCCACGGCCTTCTCGTTGGCGAGCCGGGCGGCGCGCTTGACCGCCCGGTTGACCGCGCCGACGGTCAGCTCGGCGGTGGCCGCGCCGGTGACCCGGTTGACCAGTTCGTGCGCCTCGTCGACGATCAGCAGCCCGTGCTCGGGCAGCACCGGCGCGCCCTCGATCGCGTCGATCGCGAGCATCGCGTGGTTGGTGACCACGACGTCGGCCAGCTTGGCCCGCTCCCGGGCCTTCTCGGCGAAGCACTCCTGCCCGTACGCGCAGCGGGTGGCGCCCAGGCACTCCTTGGAGGTGACCGCCAGCTGGGCCCAGGCCTTGTCGGAGACGCCGGGGCTGAGGTCGTCCCGGTCCCCGGTGTCGCTCTCGTCGGCCCACTCGCGCAGCCGCAGCACGTCCTGCCCGAGCTTGCTGGCGGGCCCGCCGAGCGCCTCGGCCGCGTCGAACAGGCCCTCGCCCTCGTCGCTCGGGGTGCCCTCGTTGGCCCGGTGCAGGCACAGGTAGTTGGAGCGGCCCTTGAGCATCGCGAACAGCGGGCGGCGGCGCAGCACCGGGTGCAGCGCCTCGACCGTGCGCGGCAAGTCCCGTTCGACGAGCTGGCGTTGCAGCGCCAGGGTGGCGGTGGCGACCACCACGCGGTCCCCGTGGGCGAGCGCGGGCACCAGGTAGGCGAGGGACTTCCCGGTGCCGGTGCCGGCCTGGACGAGCAGGTGCTCGGCGTTGTCGACGGCGTCGGCGACGGCCTCGGCCATCCGGAGCTGACCGGGGCGCTCGACGCCGCCGACGGCCGCCACCGCGGCGTGCAGCAGGTCGGGGATGCGGGAGCGCGGAACGGCGACGGCTTCCTCGACGTCGGCGGCGGCGCCGCCGTCCTCGCCAGGGAGCTCGGTCTCGCCGGGGAGCTGGGTTTCGGAGTCGTTCGTCATGACCCTCCCAGCCTACGGGGCTGGGGTGACAATCCGGCTCCGTCGCCCGGGAAGATCCGCCTCCAGGGTCACCAGGGCGTTGGGGACGGTCCCGTACCGGGCGGCGTGCGGGCGGTGCGGGCGGTCCTGGTAGCCGTCGAGCAGCAGCCGGTTGCGGTTGAGGCAGAGCCGGTCGATCCGCGGCCGGAACAGGTCGAACAGCTCGAAGCGCTCGCCCAGGCCGGGGAAGCGGTCCTGGTAGCGGCGGATCTCGGCCCGCAGCAGGGCCCAGAACTCGGCCTCGGGCAGCCCGGTCTGCGCCTCCAGCAGCGGGGCGAGGTAGCGCAGGACCCCGATGAACAGCCCGGAGTGGAGGAACTGGCAGAGCCCCTGCGGGCCGTCCCGCAGCAGGACGTCGTCGACCTCTGCGGGCAGGTCGCGCAGTTCGGGCAGGTCCTGGTCGCTGAGGTTGACGTCGTCGACGAAGTCCTTGACCGCGAGCCGGGTCGGCGCGTCGTGCTCGTCGAAGACGACGATGGCGTTCTCGCCGTGCGGGGAGAAGACCAGCCCGTACCGGTAGAGGAAGTGCAGCAGCGGCGGCAGCACCGCGCCGAACAGCCGGCCGGTCCAGGCGGCGGGGGTGAGCCCGGAGCGGGCGATCAGTTCGGCGGCGAGCGCCCGGCCGTCGGAGCCGGTCTGCAGCAGGGCGGCCAGGGTGCGGGCGCGTTCGCCGCCGGCCAGGAAGGGGCCGAGCGGTTCGCGCCAGATCGCGCCGAGGAGTTCCTTGTACTGGTAGGGCGCCTCGGGCAGCTCGCGGTAGAGCGGGTGGTCGACGGTGACGGAGGCGATCTCGCCGAGCAGGATCACCCGGCACTCGTCGCGCAGGTAGGAGTCGGCGTCGCGCAGACCGTGGATCCAGGCGGTGACGGCGGGCGCGGCGAGGGTGCGTTCGGTGGGCAGGCCGCGCCAGACCAGGGTGTTGAGGACGGACAGCGGCAGTTTGACGGTGCAGCGCTCGGGGTGGGCGGTGTTGAAGAAGGAGCGGATGGACTGCTGGGGCAGCCGTGGGTCGCCGTCGGAGGGCAGCGGGACGATCTCGCCGGAGGCGATCCAGGGCGCGAACAGCGGGACGATCGTCTCGTCCCACTGCCAGGGGTGGACGGGCAGCAGCAGGTAGTCGGCGGCGGCCGGGCCGAGGGCGGCGCGCAGCCCGTCCGGGTCGTCGAGTTCGCGGGCGTACAGCTGCTCGGGCCGCTCCAGGCCGGGCACGCCGCGGTACTCGGCGAGCCGGCGGTGGACGGCGATCCAGGGCAGCGGGCGCGGGGTGCGGGCCTCCGGGGCCCAGCGGGCGGCGTCGGTGGCGGAGAAGCCGATCCGGCCCTTGTTGGGGACGATCCAGGGGTGGCCGTCCTGGCGGCCCTCCAGGGCGGGGTGGTCGAGGTCGGCGAGTTCGGCGGCGGTGAGCGCGGTGGCGAGCTGGTGCGCGTCGGCGGTCAGGGTGGCGGTGAGTTCGCGGATCAGGTGGCCGGTGGTCTCGCCGCGCAGGCCGAGGGCGTGCCGGGCGTGCGGGAGGAAGCGCAGCGGGTCGAGGCCGTCCGGGTCGGAGCAGCGGACCGACTCCGGGTCGACCCGCCAGCTTCCGTACGCGCCGCGGCGGGCGGTGAAGCGGTACTCGGCCTCGGGCAGCCAGAGCAGGTACTCACCGTCGGAGGCGGCGCGGACGGGGGTGAGCAGTTCCTCGTAGGCGAACTCGCCGAGCATCTTGGCCAGCAGGGCGCGCCCGGCCCGCCGCCAGTGCCCGGCGGTCAGGTGCGGGGGCAGGTACAACGGCGGTTCAGCGGCCGACGGTTGCGGCACGGGTCAGCTCCTGGGGACGGGGGATGGCGGGGGTGCTCTCGGCGGGGGTGCCCTCGGCGGCGGGGGTGCCCTCGGCAACAGCCGCGGCGGCGCCCGCGGCAGCGCCCGCAGCGGCGGGGGCGGTCCGGGGCGGCGCGAAGCCGGTCCAGGCGGTGCGGGCGGGCAGCCGGTGGACGGTCCGGCCGGTGACGGCGTTGAGGATGACGGCGGCCCGGTGGGCGCCGAGCCCCAGGTCGGGGGCGCCGACGCCGTGGGTGTGCAGTTCGGCGTTCTGGACGTAGAGGCCGCCGGTGAGTTCGGGCCGGGTAGCGACCCGGTGGTCGAGGTCGACCCGGTAGCGCCCGTCCCCGTCCCAGTCGATCAGCCGGGCGAGCGGTTCGAGCGCGGCCGGGCGGGCGGCCCGGTAGCCGGTGGCGAGCACCACGGCGTCGGTGCGCAGGACGTGTTCGACGCCGGAGTCGCCGTGCCGGCAGTGCAGTTCGAGGCCGCCGCAGGGGCCGGGGCGGGCTTCGGTGACGGCGGTGCCGGGGGTGATGTCGACCGGGGCGGTGTCGATCGGGCGGCCGATGGTGCGTTCGTAGAGGTGGTCGTGGATCTCGGCGAGGGTTTCGGCGCTGGCGGCCTTGTGCAGTTGCCACTGGGCGGCGACCAGCGCGTCCCGGACGGGTTCGGGCAGGCTGTGGAAGTAGCGGGTGTAGTCGGGGGTGAAGTGCTCCAGGCCGAGCTTGGAGTACTCCATCGGCGCGAGCGCCCTGGTCCGGGTGAGCCAGCGCAGCCGGACGCCGTCGCCGTCGTGGCGCCGGAGCAGGTCGAGGAAGACCTCGGCGCCGGACTGCCCGCTGCCGACCACGGTGATGTCCCGGGCGCCGGCGAGGTCGCCGCGGCGGTCCAGGTAGTCGGCGGAGTGGAAGGCGCGCGGGTGGCCGTCGAGGGCGGTGAAGGCCTCGGGCAGGACGGGCCGGGTGCCGACGCCGAGGGCGAGGTTGCGGGCGTGCACCTCGGTCCGCCGCCCGGTCGCGGTGTCGGTCAGCTCGGCCCGGAAGTGCGGGGCTTCCCAGTGCAGGGCGGTGACCTCGGTGCCGAAGCGGCAGTTGGCGAGCCGTTCGGCGGCCCACCGGCAGTAGTGGTCGTACTCGCGGCGGGGCAGTTGGAAGCGCTCGGCGAAGTAGAACGGGAAGAGCCGGTCCTGGTCGCGCAGGTAGTTGAGGAAGGACCAGGGGTTGGTCGGGTCGACGAGGGAGACCAGGTCGGCGAGGAACGGCACCTGCATCCGGGCCCCGTCCACCAACATGCCGGGGTGCCAGCGGAACTCCGGGCGCTGGTCGCAGAAGAGCGTGCGCAGGCCGGGGACGGGCGCGGCGAGCGCGGCGAGCGAGAGGTTGAAGGGGCCGATGCCGACGCCGAGCAGGTCGTACGGCGGCTGGGGTGCTGGGGTGTCCACGGGGGTGTCCTAGGCGACGAAGGGGACGCGGGCACGGACCATCAGGGCGGCGCGCTTGTCGGGCAGGTCGAGTTCGGTGTCCAGCCGGAATCCGGCCCGTTCGAAGGCCCGGACGGAGCGCCGGTTGCGGACGTCCGGCTCGGCGACGACCCGTTCGCAGCGGGGCCGTCGCCGCAGGATCCGCTCGGCGAGGGCGGCCAGCAGGACGGCGCCGAGGCCCCGGCCGCGGCTCTCGGCGGGGCCGATCAGGAGGTGGACGCCGGTGTCGTGCGGCCGGGCCGGGTAGTGCCGGGCGAGCGGGTCGAGGTCGGCGCGGTAGACCTCCCAGTAGCTCGTCGCGGCGCCGTCGAGCAGGCCGAGGCAGGGCACGCTGCGGCCGTCACCGTCGAGTTGGGCCCGGAGGTGCCGTTCGGTGGCGTCGGGCGGCCCGGCGAGCCGCCAGAACGCGGCGATCTCGGGGTCGTTCATCCACCCGGCGAGCAGGTCCAGGTCGGTGGGCAGTCGGACCGGGCTGAGCCGGAACTCGCCGGCCGGGGTGGGGATCGCGCCCCATCCCGCCGGGTCGTCGAGCAGGCTCATGCGCCCGCCAGCGGGTTGGGGATGTCCACGTAGACGGACTGGGAGGCGACCGGGCCGACCAGTTCGTCCAGACCGTTGATCCGGGTGAGCAGGTTGGCCTTGCAGGGCAGGGTGGGCGCGTCGAGCAGCAGCCCGGGCAGCGCCGAGCCGGTGGCGGCGGCCCGCGGGCCGGCCAGGAAGCGGCGCAGCCCGGCCAGCAGCACGGTCTCGTCGGCGAGCCCCTGGCTGCCGAAGGCGCCGACCAGGCCGAGGACGTGGTTGATGCCGAGGTAGTAGGCGAAGTGGTGGTCGATCACCTCGTCGGGCAGGAAGGTGTCGCTGTGCTCGCCGAGCCCGGGCAGCCGCGCGGTGAGCCGGTCGGCGGCGCTCTCCCGGTAGTAGTAGCCCTGGTTGTCTCGGTAGCGGCCGCCGCTGGGCCAGCCGTCGGCGTCGAGCAGGACGAGGCTGTTCTGCTGGTGCGCCTCCAGGGCGATGCCGGCCGTGCCGTCCAGCCAGAGGACGGGCAGTACGACGGCGTCCAGGTAGCGCAGGAACCATTCGGCGGCGACGGTCCGCAGCGGGCGGCCGCAGCGGACGGCGAGCGCCCGCAGGGTGTCGCCGAGCCGGGACGGCACGGTGTCGCCGGTGCCGAGCGGCTGTTCGGCGACCAGCCCGGCGACGCACAGCGCGCGGTCGGCGGGGGCGAAGGGCTGGGCGCGCAGCACGGTGTCCAGGCCGCCCGGGTCGCCGAGGGCGGGGTGGTCGACGCCGATCCAGGCCGGGTCGCGGACGATGTCGAAGCCGGGGTGGGCGCGGTGCCATTCGGCGGCCAGGCCGCTCTCCAGCAGCCGGTGCACCTCCAGGCCGCGGTGGAGTTCCTTGCGCAGGTTCTCCCGGCGGGAGTTGGTGATCCGCAGGCCGAGCGAGAGCTTGAGCATCCAGGGGGCGCCGGGGCGGTAGACGGTGCGCACCGAGGAGGTGGGGTACCAGGGTTCGCCGGCCGGGCCGAGGTCGTGCAGCAGCCCGTCTGCGAGCAGGGCGGCGACGGCCGGGCGGTGGGCGAGTTCGCGGGCCTGCCAGGGGTGCAGCGGCAGGGCGGCGGTGCCGGGCGGCAGGGCGGCGTGGTCGCCGAGCAGGTCCGCGGTGATCCGGTCGGCGCTGTCGGTGAGGGCGGAGCCGGCGGCGAGCAGGTCGCGGTGGACCGCGTACCAGTGGAGTTGGAAGGAGCCGTGCAGTTCGGGCGAGTAGGCGGCGCTCTGGGCCGGGCCGAGGCCGTCGCGGCTCTTCGGGGTGGGGTGCAGCGGGTGGCCGAGCAGCAGGGACTGTTCGGCGGCGAGGAAGTGCGAGCGTTCGGGGCCGCCGGCGGGGGCGGTGGTGCGGCGGTGGGCGAGGATGTCGGCGGTGCGGACGACCGAGTCGGCGACCCGGGCGGCGAGGTCGGCGACCTGCCCGGGGTCGGGGCGGTCGGCGGCCGCGGCGGCGAGCAGCGCGGCGGTGGTGACGGCGTCCACGGGGGCGTCGGCGGTGCCCTCCCCGGCGGAGAGGACGGCGGGGCCGAACCGGTGCCAGCCGCCGGGCGACCAGTAGCGGACGGGGGCGGAGAGCCGGGCGGCGCCGCCGAGGACGGCGATCCGCAGCCGGCCGTCGGGGCCGGGGCGGGCGCCGGTCTCGCGCGTCCAGCAGCGCAGCAGGGCTTCCAGGGCGGCCTGTTCGGCGGCGACGGCGGGGTCCGGGTGCAGCAGCGGATCGGGCTCGGCCGGCCGGTCCGCGTGCAGCAGCGGGGCGGGCGGGGCTCCGGTGAGGGCGGTGCTCAAGGCTGCTCCTTGGGGCGCGTGGGGGTGCGGACGCGCGCGGGTGGTGGAGAGGATCGGCGGGCGCTCGCACCGTCGCGTCAGGTAAGGGTTACCTATCCCTGACGGGTGATCACAAGGTCGGCTCACTCGTCCGGGTGAAGATCGGGGATTGTCCGCGTCCGGCGCGCGGGGCCCTGCTGGGTCGCCGGGCCGATCGTGGCCACGTCACGGATCGGTGACCTCCGGTCAGGGCCGCAACCCGGGGGGCGGCCGCCGCCGTCCTGGTGACCGGTGGAAGACTCCACAGCGGCGAGTCGCCGCACGACAGCCCGATCGAGCACAGGGGGAAGCGCACACATGCCATCGATCCACCGGTCAGCCATGGCCGTCGCCCTCGTCACGGGGACGCTGCTCGCGGCGAGCGCCTGCGGGCCGGACGGTCCGGCGGGCGACGGGGGCGGCAGCGCCGCGCCGCCGCCCGCGTCCAGCACCGCCGCCCCGGGGGGCGGCGTGATCGGCGGGATCACCCTCCCGTCGGGCATCCCGACCAGCCTGCTGGAGGGCCTGCCGAAGTCCTGGGACGACCTGAAGAAGTGGAAGTTCGAGGACTGGGACTCGTGGGCGTCCAAGCACGTCTTCAACAACCCGGTGGTGAAGGACTTCTGGAACCCGGACAAGATGGGCGACTCCAAGCCCGCCGATCCGGCCCCGCCCACCGCCAAGCCGGCCGCCGACAACGGCGTGACGGACCCGGACCCGCCGGTGGTCAAGGCCGTGCCGGTGCCCCGCCCGTACACCAAGCAGCCGTCCGGGAAGGTGTTCTTCAGCGCCCAGGGCGGCCGGGGCAACTGCTCGGCGACGGTGATCACCGACCCGCAGCACCCGGGCAAGAGCAATCTGGTCTGGACGGCCGGCCACTGCGTGCACGCGGGCAAGGGCGGCGACTTCTTCAAGGACCTGGTCTTCGTGCCCGCCTACAACAACTCGGGCGCCTCCAGCGGCGGCAAGAAGGCCCCGCTGTCCGAACTGGCCCCGCTGGGCACCTGGTGGGCCGACCTGGTCACCACCTCGCCGCAGTGGATGGTCGAGGGCGGCGGCACCGGTGACGCCGCGAACCAGTACGACTTCGCCGTCATGCGGGTGCACAACCAGAACGACTCCGGCAAGTCGCTGGAGGAGACGGTCGGTTCGGCCGTCCCGGTCTGGTTCGACGCCCCGCGCGACAAGATGTCCGTCGCGGCGGTCGGCTACCCGCTCTACAAGCCGTTCGACGGCCAGGAGCTGTACAAGTGCGACGGCGGCAAGCCGACCCGGCTGTCGTTCGACGCCAAGCGCCCGTCGATGCTCACCATCGGCTGCAACATGACCCAGGGCTCCAGCGGCGGCGGCTGGTTCGCCACCATGCCGGACGGGAAGACCGCCCTGGTCAGCAACACGTCCATCGGCACCGAGGACCACACCTCGCTGAGCGGCCCGTACCTGGAGACGGTCGCCAAGCAGGCGCTGGACTGGATCTCCAAGAAGCCGTAGGCCCTTTCCGGTCGGACCGGACCAAGCCGTACGGGCGGCGGAGGCCGCCCCCGGGGGACGATGCAGCATGCCGAAGCACACCGGCCGCGGACCGCGGCGCCGATCCGGACCGACCGGCGCCGCGGTGCTCGCCGTGCTCGCGCTCGCCGCGACCGCCTGCGGGCCGGACGACTCCGGCGCCACGGCGGCCGCGCCGCCGCCCGCCCTCCCCACATCGGCCCCCACCAGCCTGGGCGACCTGACGGGCTGGAAGGTGGAGGACTGGGCCCGGTTCGTCTCCGGCAGCGGCTTCGCCAACGAGGTGGCCCCGGGCTTCTGGTCGACCACCCGGATGGCCGCCGCCAAGGGGCGGGCCACCCCGGAGTACCCGCTCACCGCCGCACCGGACGACGGCCGGCCGGACGCCCCGCCCGCAGCCGTCGCGGCCACGCCGCAGCCGCACCCGTACGGCCCGGCCACCGCCGTGGTCGGACGGCTCTTCGTCACCACACCCCAGGGCGACGCGGCCTGCTCCGCGACGGTGGTCTCCGACCCGGCCAACCCGGGCCGCAGCAACCTCGTCTACACCGCCGCGCACTGCCTGCACGACGGCAAGGGCGGCGGCTGGCTGCGGAACATCACCTTCGTGCCCGGTTTCAACCGGGACGGCCAGGCGGCCCGCGGCAAACCGCTCACCGAGCAGCAGGCCGCCCCGTACGGCCGGTGGGCGGCGGTGCGCGCGCTGGTGTCGCCGACCTGGCTCGGGGAGGGCGGCGTCGGCGCCCATCACCAGTACGACTACGGGATCATCCGGGTGCGCGGCGAGGGCGGCTCCGGCGCGTCGCTGGAGGAGGCGGTCGGCGGCTCGGTCCCGGTCTGGTTCAACGCCCCGCGCGAGCAGATCGGCTCGGCGGCCGCCTACGGCTACCCGACCGATCGGCCGTTCGACGGCCTGGAGCTCTCCCGCTGCGAGCCCCCGGTCCCACCGGCCAGGCTCTCCCCCGACCGGAGCCGCCCGCCGATGTACGTCACCGGCTGCACCGTGACCGGCGGCTCCAGCGGCGGCGGCTGGTTCATCACCAAGGACGGCAAGCCCAACCTGATCAGCGTCACCGCGATCGGCAGCCGCAACCCGCCCGGGTACCTGGCCGGCCCCTCGCTGCAGGACCAGGCGAAGCAGGCCTTCGACTACTTCGCCAAGAACGTGAAGTAGCCCGCACGCCCACACGGCCGCACGCCCGCACGCCCGGACGAGCCCCCGGGCGGACCCCGGAACGGACGCCCCGGTACCCCGGACGGGCACGCGAAGGGGCCCCCGCGCCGGCGCGCGCGGGGCGCCCCGCCCCCGGGCCCGCTCCGGGGGGGGGGGGGGGGGCCGCCCCCCCCCCCCGCCCCCCCCCCCCCCGGGCGCGCCCCCGCGGGGGGGCCCCCGCCGCGCCCCCGCCCTGGCGCGCGAGACCCCGCTCCCACACACCCGCCGGCGGGGGGGCCCGACCCTCGGCCCGACGCCTCAGACCTGCAGCGCCACCGCGTAGCGCTCCAGCTCGGCGGCCAGCTCGGCCGGCACCTTGGCGTGCAGCAGCGTGCCCTCGCCGGTGTGCTCGGTGCCGAGCAGCTCGCCCTCGGCGTGCACCCGGGAGACCAGCCCGCCCTGGGTGTAGGGCACCAGGGCCCGCACCTCGATCGCCGGGCGCGGCAGCTCGTCGTCGATGAGCTTCAGCAGCTCCTCGATGCCCTCGCCGCTGCGGGCCGACACCACGATGGCGTGCGGCTCGCGGCGCAGCAGTCGCTGCAGCACGTGCGGGTCGGCGGCGTCCGCCTTGTTGATCACCACGATCTCCGGCACGTTCTGCGCGTCGACCGAGACGATGACCTCGCGGACGGCGGCCAGCTGCGTCTCCGGCTCGGGGTGCGAGCCGTCGACCACGTGCAGGATGAGGTCCGCGTCGGCGACCTCCTCCATGGTCGAGCGGAAGGCCTCGACCAGGTGGTGCGGCAGGTGCCGGACGAAGCCGACGGTGTCGGCCAGGGTGTAGAGCCGCCCGCTCGGGGTCTGGGCCCGGCGCACGGTCGGGTCCAGGGTGGCGAACAGGGAGTTCTCCACCAGGACGCCCGCCCCGGTGAGCCGGTTGAGCAGGGACGACTTGCCGGCGTTGGTGTACCCGGCGATGGCCACCGACGGCACCTGGTGGCGCTTGCGCTCCTGGCGCTTGGTGTCGCGGCCCTTCTTCATCTCGGCGATCTCGCGGCGCAGCTTCGCCATCTTCTCGCGGATCCGGCGCCGGTCGGTCTCGATCTTGGTCTCACCGGGACCACGGGTGGCCATGCCGCCGCCGGACGAGCCGGCGCCGCCACCACCCATCTGCCGGGACAGCGACTGACCCCAGCCTCGCAGGCGCGGCAGCATGTACTGCATCTGCGCGAGCGAGACCTGCGCCTTGCCCTCCCGGGACTTGGCGTGCTGGGCGAAGATGTCCAGGATCAGGGCCGTCCGGTCGACGACCTTGACCTTGACCACGTCCTCCAGGTGGATCAGCTGGCCGGGGGTGAGCTCACCGTCGCAGACCACGGTGTCGGCGCCGGTGGCCGCGACGATGTCGCGCAGTTCCTTCGCCTTGCCGGAGCCGATGTAGGTGGCCGCGTCGGGCTTGTCACGGCGCTGGATGACGCCGTCCAGCACCTGGGAGCCGGCCGTCTCGGCGAGGGCGGCGAGCTCGGCCATCGAGTTCTCCGCCTCCTCCAGGGTGCCGTCCGTCCAGACGCCGACGAGCACCACGCGCTCCAGGCGGAGCTGGCGGTACTCGACCTCGGTGACGTCTTCGAGTTCGGTGGAGAGGCCGGCGACGCGGCGCAGGGCGGCACGCTCGCTGCGGTCGTACTGGTCGCCGTCGTAGTGGTGGTGGCCGTGGCCGCGGTCCTCGTCGATGGCCGCGAGGTCCTCGTCCATGAGGGCTTCCGCCCGCAGACCGTTCAGGCGGCGCGGGGCGTCGGCGTGGTCGCGGGTGTCGGACGTGGAGGTCATTCTGTCCTTTGGTCGCTGGTGCGGATGGCCTGTGGGGACCGCCTTGTGCGGTCCCACCCGGAGTCTGCCCAGCTGCCGCCCCGGTTACCGCCGGGCGAGGTGAGCTACCCCTCAGGTCCTCGGGTGCCGTCGGGGCTCCTGTGCCCTGAGAACGCCGTGGACCGGCCGTGAATTCCCCATGATGGTCCCACGCCCGGCGCGGACCGGTCATCCCCATTTTCCCCGGGGTGGCGGGCCCCGCCGGTGTCCGGGGCCTGCGGCCGGCTGACGTCGTACACCCCGGAGACCTTGAGCATGGCCCGCATCAGCGCGGGCAGCGCGGCCGGCTCGGGCAGTTCGACGGTGTAGGTGTGCCGGACCCGCAGCTCCTGCGGCGGTTCGACCTCGGCCGAGACGATGCCGACGTCCTCGGCGGAGATGGCCGCCGTGAGGTCGGCGAGCAGCCGGGGCCGGTTGAGCGCCTCGGCCCGCAGGGTGGCCCGGTGGCCGGCCGCCGGGGTGCCCTCCGGCCGCCAGCGGACCTCCAGCTCGGCGCGCCCGGCCGCGCGCATCCGCTCCCCGGCCGGGCAGCCGGTGCGGTGCACGGCGACGGCTCCGCCGCGGATCGGGTAGCCGGTCACCT
This sequence comes from Kitasatospora sp. NPDC059803, assembly GCF_042732255.1. Lineage (NCBI taxonomy): Bacteria > Bacillati > Actinomycetota > Actinomycetes > Kitasatosporales > Streptomycetaceae > Kitasatospora > Kitasatospora sp. NPDC059803. The sequence continues at coordinate 24,747 of NZ_JBHWIJ010000080.1, forward strand.
CGTCCGGCGGCACGGGCGTGCAGCAGCGGGCCAGCCGGACGGGCGCCCCGGGCCGACCGGCCACCGCGACCGGGGTCGGCCGACGCTCGGTGGTGCGGTGCGCGGGCAGGGCGGGCTGGCCGCTGGAGGGGCCGGTGCGCACCGGCGGGAGCCGGGCCGGGTGGTCGGCGAGCCAGCGTTCGATGGCCAGCCGGGCGGCTGGGGTCCGGGCGTGCGCGAGCCACTCGGGCGCGGGCCCGGAGGGTTCGGCGGGGCGCGGTCCGTCCTCGGTGAGCACGGTCCCGGTGGGCACGGCCTCGGTGAGCACGGCGAGCAGGTCGCCGTCCTGCAGGACGGTGGAGAGCGCGGTGAGCCGGCCGTTGACCCGGGCCCCGATGCACCGGTGGCCGGTCTCCTCGCCGAGCAGGTAGGCGGCGTCCACGCAGGTGGCGCCGGCCCTCAGCTGAAGCGTTTCGCCGCTCTCCGTCACGACGGTGATCTCGCGGTCGCCGGCCAGGTCGGCGGTGAGCGCGGACCAGAAGGCGTCCGGGTCGGGCGTCTCCTGCTGCCACTCCAGCAGCCGGCTGAGCCAGCCGGGCCGGGCCGGGTCGGTGCGGTCGAGTTCGTCGGCGTCCTGGACGGCGCCGGCCGGCTCCGGGTCGCCGAGCGCGACCACCCCGGTCTCGGCGACCTCGTGCATCCGCCGGGTGCGCACCAGCACCTCGACGACCGTGCCGCCGCTGAGCGCCACGGCGGTGTGCAGCGACTGGTAGAGGTTGAACTTGGGGGCGGCGACGAAGTCCTTGAACTCGCCGGGCAGCGGCGTCCAGCAGGTGTGCAGCTCGCCGAGCACGGCGTAGCAGTCGGCGTTCTCCTCGACCACCACCAGCAGCCGCCCGAAGTCGGCGGGCTGCGGCCGCTGCGGCCGCCCGTCCGGGCCGGGCGCGGCGGCCCGCTTGAGCAGCACCCGGTGCAGCGACACGCAGTGCCGGGGCCGGACGGTGACCTCGGCGGTCACCCCGGTCTCGGACAGCTGGCGGGCCAGCAGCCGGGCGAAGGGGGCCAGCTGGGTGTCCGGCTCGCCCTCGTGACCGGCCATCAGGGCCCGGGTACGGGCGTGCTCCTCGGGGTGCAGGGTGGCGAAGACGATGTCCTCCAGCTCCGCCTTGAGCACCTGGATGCCGAGCCGTTCGGCCAGCGGGATCAGCACGTCCCGGGTGACCTTGGCGATCCGCACCTGGCTGGCCGGCTTCATGTGCCGGATGGTGCGCATGTTGTGCAGCCGGTCGGCGAGCTTGATCACCATCACCCGGACGTCGTCGCCGGTGGCGACCAGCATCTTGCGGAAGGTCTCGGCCTCGGCGGCGGCGCCGAAGTCGACCTTCTCCAGTTTCGTCACCCCGTCGACCAGGTAGGCGACTTCGGGCCCGAAGCCGGCGCTCACCTGATCGAGCGTCAATTCGGTGTCCTCGACGGTGTCGTGGAGCAGCGAGGCGACCAAGGTGGTTGTCCCGGCGCCGAGTTGGGCCAGGATCATGGTGACGGCGAGCGGGTGGGTGATGTACGGCCCGCCGCTCTTGCGCTTCTGGCCCCGGTGGCTGGCCTCGGCGAGCCGGTAGGCCCGGGCGAGCAGGCCGAGGTCGGCCTGCGGATGGTGTTCGCGGTGGACTCGGACGAGCGGTTCGAGGGCGTCCGGGACGGGCGGCCGGCCGGTGGCCAGCAGGGCGGCCCGCCCGGCCCGGCCGAGCGCGGCCCGGCCGAGCTCCCCCAGGGGCCGCCTGGCCCCGGCTTGCCGTGCGGACGTCGGCTGCCCCGTCAGGGACTGCCCGGCTTCGATGGTCATCGGCGCACCTCCGGCAGCGATCACCGGCCGCCACCCCGCCGAGGGGCGCCTTCCCGGTGGTCCATGCTACCGAGCAGAGCACGTTCCGCGATGCCTTGCTTCCCGTCCGCGACACGCGTCACTCGAACGGGCGGATTCACCGGCGCGCGAAATGGGCAAACCGGGCCGTCAGCTGCCCGAGCCGCGCCCCAGACGTGTCAGACACGCCCCAGTTCGGCCCACCAGCGGGCGTCGATCTCACCGGCGGCCACGATGACCGCCGGGCCGGTCTTCTCGATCCGGCCGTCCGGGTGCTCGGTGATGACCAGTCGGCCGCCCGGCACGTCCACGGTGTAGGTGGCCGGCTCGCCGGTGACCGCCGGGTCGACGCCGTCCCGGCGGATGGCGGCCACCGCGACGGCGCAGGTGCCGGTCCCGCAGGAGCGGGTCTCGCCGGAGCCGCGCTCGTACACCCGCATGGCGACGTGCCGCGGCCCGCGGTCCACCACGAACTCGACGTTCACGCCCTCCGGGTAGGCCCCTTCGGGGCTGGTCAGCGGCGCGGACAGCAGGTCCCCGGCGTGGTCGAGGCTGTCCACGAAGGCCACCGCGTGCGGGTTGCCCATGTTGACGTTCAGCGCGGGCCAGCGCCGCGCGCCGACCGTGACCTCGACGCCGTCCGGCCCGGGCAGCCGGGCCCGGCCCATGTCGACGGTGACCTCGCCGGGCGTCCCGTCCCCGGCGTCCTCGGCGACCCGCACCGTCCGCACCCCGGCGCGGGTGGCGACCGCGAACTCGCCGGGCTCGGCCAGGCCGGCCTCGACCAGGTACCGGGCGAAGACCCGCACGCCGTTGCCGCACATCTCGGCGATGCTGCCGTCGGAGTTGCGGTAGTCCATGAACCACTCGGCCCGGTCGGCCTGGTCCGCGGCGGCCGGCTCGGCGGCGGAGCGCACCACGCGCAGCAGCCCGTCCCCGCCGATGCCGGCCCGCCGGTCGCACAGCGCGGCGACGGCCGCGGGGCCGATCTCCAGCACGCCGTCCGGGTCCGGGACGATGACGAAGTCGTTCTGGGTACCGTGCCCCTTGAAGAAGGGGACGCCGACCGGCTGCGGGGAGGATGCGCTCACCCTCCCGATGGTACTGAACGGGCGCACAGGCCACCCGGGCGGTCCGACCGGTGGATCGGCGCGGGCAGCCGAGGGGCCGGCAGGGGCGGCCGACGGATCAGCGCAGGTAGGCGACCCGCCAGACGGCCAGCGCACAGGCCACCAGCGCGATCAGGGTGTACAGCGCGATCGCCTTCCAGCCGGCCCGCTGCCCGGAGCCGCGGCGCGGCAGGCCCGGCCACTTGTACCCGGCGTGCCGGGCGGCCATCGCGCCCCAGCCGACCGAGGCGGCGGTGAGCAGCAGCCCGAGCATGCCGACCATGGTGGCGCGCGCCCCGGCCGAGCCGAAGGCGAGCGGGAAGGCGAACATCAGCGAGCCGAGGATGCCCAGCAGGGCGATCGGCAGGGTCTGCCACCAGCGGAGCCGGCGCAGCGGTCGGATCTCCCGCTCGTGCACCGCGCCCGCCGGGGTGCGGTTGTCCAGGGCCGGCAGTGCGACCGCGTAGGAGGTGGGTGCCTCCAGGCCGGTCAGCACGGGGAGGTCACCCCTCGTCGACTCGTCGGCCGGTGCGGTGACACTCCCGCTCTGGCCGGGTTCGGGGCCGGTACCCGTCGACACGCGGCCTCCCCTGACAGTTCGACACGAGCGGACTCGCGGTCGGGCACGGTCGGCCCGCGCGGCCGACCCCTACGCCTTCGATGATGGCATGTCCAGACGGGCGTTCCGGGCCTGACCGGCGTCGACGGGTGATCCGTGGCCATCACGTGATCGGGCCGTGACCGCCGGTTCGTCCTGCACGGCCACCTGCGCGCGCAGGTGCACCGCCGGATTGGCCGGAACCCGCCTACCCGGCCGGACGCTCCTGACGGTCGATCAGCTCCAGGGAGCGTTCCAGCAGCTCGACGGGGTCGGTGCCGGCCGGCCGGGACAGCCAGTGGATCCGGCCGTCGCGGCGGAACCAGGACTCCTGACGGCGGGCGAAGCGCTTGGTGGCCCGGACGGTCTCGGCCCGCGCCTCGTCCTCGGTGCACTCGCCGGCGAAGTGGTCCAGCACCTGCTGGTAGCCGAGCGCCCGGGAGGCCGTCCGCCCCTCCCGCAGCCCGAGCCGCTCCAGCGCGCGCACCTCGTCCAGCAGTCCGGCCCGCCACATCAGGTCGACCCGCAGCGTGATCCGCTCGTCCAGTTCGGGGCGCGGCAGCGCGACCCCGATCTGCACCGCGTCGTAGACGGCGGTGTTGCCGGGCAGGTTCGCGGTGAACGGCTGCCCGGTGATCTCGATGACCTCCAGCGCGCGGACGATCCGCCGCCCGTTGCCGATCAGGATCGCCTCCGCCGCCGCCGGGTCCAGCTCGGCCAGCCGCCGGTGCAGCGCGTGCGGGCCGGCCTCCTCCAGCTCGGCCTCCAGCCGGGCCCGGACCGCCGGGTCGGTGCCGGGGAACTCCATCTCGTCGATCGCCGCCCGGACGTACAGCCCGGAGCCGCCGACCAGGACGGGCGTGCGCCCGGCCGCGAGCAGCCGGTCGATCTCGGCCCGGGCCAGCCGCTGGTACTCGGCGACGCTGGCGGCCTCGGTGACGTCCCAGACGTCCAGCAGGTGGTGCGGCACGCCGCCGCGCTCGGTGGGGGTGAGCTTGGCGGTGCCGATGTCCATGCCCCGGTACAGCTGCATCGAGTCGGTGTTGATCACCTCGCCGCCGAGGCTGCGGGCGATGGCGACGGCCAGGTCGGACTTGCCGGCGGCGGTCGCGCCGACGATGCAGACCACTCGGGGCTGGGCGGCGCGGGACTGGTCGGTACGGGAGCTGCTCACCGCTCCAGTCTCGCAAAACCGCCGCCGCACCGGTGACCGGGCTGCCCGTCGGCCCCGACTGCGCGACGATGTGACTGTGTCCGGCCGTCTCCGGCCGTCTCCGGCCATCTCCAGCCGTTTCCGCAGTTGAGCCGGTTTGCGAACGGTTCGGCGGTGACGGACGTTGGGCAGGAGACAGGGACGAAAGGGTGAGATCGCCATGGGTCTGATGGACAACCTCAAGGGCAAGGCCGAAGAGCTCAAGGGCAAGGCCAGTGAGCTCGCCGGCAAGCACAGCGAGCAGATCGAGCACGCGGTGGACAAGGCCGGCGGCGCGATCGACAAGGCGACCAAGGGCAAGTACAGCGAGAAGATCGAGCACGGCGCCAGCAAGGCCAAGGGCGCGGTGGGCGACTTCGCCCACAAGCCGAAGCCGGGCGAGGAGGGGCCGGCCGGCGGCAACGGCCAGGCGCCGCAGGCCTGACGCCCCGCGCTTCGATCAGCTCCAGGACGCCACGACGTAGCCGACCCCGTACGGGGCGTCCTGGTAGCCGAGCCGCGCGGTGAGGCCGGCGCCCTCCGCGGCGCCGGCCAGCACCTGCCAGGGCGCCCGGCCCTCGGCCTTGAGCTCGGCGGCCAGCCCGGCGTCCAGGGCGGCGAGCGCGGGCAGGTCGGCGGAGCCCAGGGCGGCGGCCAGGGCGGCGTCGAAGCCCTCGGCGCGCTCGTCCAGGTAACCGGGGGCCTTCACCGAGCGGCAGGCGCTGCCGTCGCCCACCACCAACAGGCCGACCCGGTCGGCCAGCTGGGCCAAGCCCTGGCCGAGCCCGAGCATCCGGTCGGCGGGCGCGTCGGCGGGCACCGCGCAGGCGTGCGTCGGCAGCGTCACCCCGGCGCGCTCCAGCAGCCAGGCGCCGACCGTCAGCGAGGGCGCCAGCTCCGGCCCCTCGACCCGGCCGCCGGGCAGCTTGGCGACCAGCGGCACCCCGTAGCGGTGGAAGGAGCCGGCCCCGCCCTCGGTCCACACCTCGGCCTCCGGCCCTGCGCCGACCACCACGACCAGCTGCGGCCCGGCCGCGACCAGTGCCGCCAGGGCCTCGTCGCAGGCGGCCCGCAGCGGGTCCAACTCGGCGGCCGCCCCGGCGGGGACCTGCGGGACGAGCAGCGGCGGACAGGGGCACACGG
>NZ_JBHWIJ010000081.1:0-16372 GCF_042732255.1 Kitasatospora sp. NPDC059803
TCCGTGGACGCGGGCCCGCCGCCTTGCTGTGCAGCCGGCCGTCAGCGCATGGAGCCCGTGCGCAGGAGGGTGCGGATGACGCGCATCGCGACCGAGAGGCTGGACAGCTCGTAGTTGTCCGAACCCCTTATGTCGTCGAGGGTGCTCTTGGCGCGGTTCAGCAGGGTGGAGTTGAGGTCCGCCCAGGCGGTGTAGCGCTCCTCGGGGGTGGCGCCCTCGGGGCCGCAGGCCAGGATGTCGGCGGTCAGCGCCGCGTGCGCCGCGAAGAGGTCCTCGCGGATCGCGGCCCGGGCCATGGACGACCAGCGGTCGGTGCGGGGCAGGTCGATGATGCGGTCGAGCAGGTGCGAGATCTGCAGGCGGTCGCCCAGGTCGTAGTAGAGCTCGGCGACCTCGGCGACGTCCTTGCCGGAGCGGTCCGCGACCTCGGTGATGTCCAGGGTCGGGAAGACCGAGGACAGCCCGGCGATCCGGGTGACCAGCTCGTCCGGCACGCCGGCCGCGGCGAGCTCGCCCTGGATGCCCTCGAACCAGGTCAGGTCCTCGCCGCGCAGCGGCTTGGGCAGCGAGCCCCAGACCTGGCTGACCCGGTCGTGGAAGAACTCGATGGTGCCGGCGATGTCGAGCGGCTGGCGGCGGTTGTTGAGCATCCACCGGGTGGCGCGCTCGACCAGGCGCCGCGAGTGCAGCCGCATCTTGGTCTGGATCCGGGCCGGGACCTTGTTGTCCAGGCCCTCGATCTCGGCCCAGATCTCCTCCAGGCCGAAGACGGCCCGCGCGGCGGTGTGCGTCCGGGCGATCTCCTCGTAGGTCGCGCCGGTCTCCTCCTTCAGGCGGAAGGCGAAGGTGCAACCACCGCGGTTGATCGTGTCGTTGACGATCAGCGTGGTGATGATCTCGCGGCGCAGCGCGTGGTTGTCGATCGCGTCGGCGAACTTCGCCCGCAGCGCGCTCGGGAAGTAGTCGTGCAGCGCGGTGCGGAAGTACGGGTCGTCCGGCAGGTCGGTGGCCAGCAGCTCGTCGGCCAGGATGATCTTGGTGTACGCGAGCAGGACGGACATCTCCGGCTGCGACAGGCCGCGGCCGCCCTGCTGGCGCTCGCGGATCTGGCGCTCGGCGGGCAGGAACTCCAGGCCCCGGTCGAGCCGGCCGGCCCGCTCGAAGCGGTTGATCATCCGGGAGTGGACGTTGACCATGCTGTGCGCCTGGGCGACGGCGTTGGCCAGCACCACGTTCTGCGCGTAGTTGTTGCGCAGCACCAAGTGGCCGACCTCGTCGGTCATCTCGGCGAGCAGGACGTTGCGCTGCTTGACCGTCATGTCGCCGTCGGTGACGACCTGGTTGAGCAGGATCTTGATGTTGACCTCGTGGTCCGAGGTGTCCACGCCGGCCGAGTTGTCGATGGCGTCGGTGTTGATCCAGCCGCCGGTGCTCTCGGGGCCGCCGACCGCGGCGTACTCGATGCGGCCGAGCTGGGTGCAGCCGAGGTTGCCGCCCTCGCCGATGACGCGGGCCCGGACCTGGTCGCCGTTGACGCGGATGGCGTCGTTGGCCTTGTCGCCGACCTCGGCGTTGGTCTCGGTGGAGGCCTTGACGTAGGTGCCGATGCCGCCGTTCCAGAACAGGTCGACCGGTGCCTGGAGGATCGCCTTCATCAGCTCGGCCGGGGTGAGCCGGGTGTCCTGGACGCCGAGGGCGGCCCGGACCTGCGTGCTGAGCTGGATCGACTTGGCGGTGCGCGGGAAGACGCCGCCGCCGGACGAGATCAGCGACTTGTCGTAGTCGTCCCAGGAGCTGCGGGGCAGTTCGAAGAGCCGGCGCCGCTCGGCGTAGGAGGCGGCGGCGTCCGGGTTCGGGTCGAGGAAGATGTGGCGGTGGTCGAAGGCGGCGACCAGGCGGATGTGCTCGCTGAGCAGCATGCCGTTGCCGAAGACGTCGCCGGACATGTCGCCGATGCCGATGACCTTGAAGTCCTCGGTCTGGGTGTCGACGCCGAGTTCGCGGAAGTTGCGCTTGACCGACTCCCAGGCGCCGCGGGCCGTGATGCCCATGCCCTTGTGGTCGTAGCCGGCCGAGCCGCCGGAGGCGAACGCGTCGCCCAGCCAGAAGCCGTAGGACTCGGCGACGCCGTTGGCGATGTCGGAGAAGGTCGCGGTGCCCTTGTCGGCGGCGACGACGAGGTAGGTGTCGTCCTCGTCGTGGCGGACGACGTCGGCCGGGTGGACGACCTCGCCGGCGACCAGGTTGTCGGTGATGTCGAGCAGCGCGGAGATGAACGTCTTGTACGAGGAGATGCCCTCGGCCAGCCAGGCGTCCCGGTCGACCGACGGGTCCGGCAGCTGCTTGGCGACGAAGCCGCCTTTGGCGCCGACCGGCACGATGACGGTGTTCTTGACCATCTGCGCCTTGACCAGGCCGAGGATCTCGGTGCGGAAGTCCTCGCGCCGGTCGGACCAGCGCAGACCGCCGCGGGCGACCTTGCCGAAGCGCAGGTGCACGCCCTCGACCTGCGGCGAGTACACCCAGATCTCGAACGCGGGGCGCGGGGCCGGCAGGTCCGGGATGGCCTTCGGGTCGAACTTCATCGACACGTAGGAGTGCCAGTCACCGGAGCCGTCGTGCTGGAAGAAGTTGGTCCGCAGGGTGGCCGTGATGAGGTGCAGGAAGGAGCGCAGGATGCGGTCCTCGTCCAGCGAGACGACCTCGTCGAGCGCGCCGGACAGCTCCTCCAGGATGCCCTCGGTCAGCTCGGCGGCGCCCTGCTGGTGGCTGGGGCTCAGCCGGGCCTCGAACAGGTTGACCAGCAGCCGGGTGGTGTGGGTGTTGTTGCGGAGCGCGTCCTCCATGTAGTCCTGGGAGAACGTGGAGCCCGCCTGGCGCAGGTACTTGGCGTACGCGCGCAGCACCGTCGCCTGGCGCCAGGTCAGCCCGGCGGTGAGGACCAGCTCGTTGAAGCCGTCGTTCTCGGCCTTGCCGGTCCAGGTGGCGGCGAAGGTCTCCTGGAAGCGCTCGCGGGCCTCGTCGGTGAGCTCGGTGGCCTCGCGCAGCTTCAGGCCGAAGTCGTACACCCACGCGGTGGTGCCGTCGGAGCGGCGCAGCGCGTACGGGTGCTCGTCCAGCACCTCGACGCCCAGGCGCTGGAGCACCGGCAGGACCTCGGTCAGCGAGATCGGGCCGCCGACCCGGTAGACCTTGAAGCGGCGCTCGTCGGCGCCGGCGCCGACCGGCTGGTACAGGTTGAGGCGGAAGTCGCCCTCGCCGTGCAGCGACTCGATCTGCTTGATGTCGGCGACGGCGGTGCGCGGCGGGAAGTCGGCGCGGTAGCCGTCGGGGAAGGCGTTGGCGTACTTGTGGCCGAGCTCGGCGGCCTTCTCCTCGCCCAGTTCGGTGTGCAGCTGGTCGTGGAAGCCGTCCATCCAGAACCGGGCGGCCTCGGCGAGGCGGTTCTCGATCCGCTCGATGTCGGAGTCGGTGAGCTGCGGCAGTTCGGTGCCGGGGGCGACGCGGACCACGAAGTGCAGACGGGTCAGCACCGACTCGGTGGCGTACACCGTGTAGTCGATGGTGGCGCCGTTCAGCTCTTCCTTGAGGATGTCGGTGAGCAGCAGCCGGATCCGGGTGGTGTAGCGGTCGCGCGGCAGGTAGATGAACGCGGAGAAGTAGCGCCCGTACTCGTCCTGGCGCAGGAAGAGCCGCAGCTTACGGCGCTCCTGGAGGTACAGCACGCTGGTGGCGATGGAGATCAGCTCGGAGGCCGCGGTCTGGAACATCTCGTCCCGCGGGAATGTCTCCATGATCTGCAGCAGGTCGCGGCCGTCGTGGCTCTCGCTGGAGAAGCCGGAGCCTTCGAGCACCTCCTGCACCTTGCGGCGCACGACCGGGATGCGGGTGACCGACTCGGTGTAGGCGGCGGAGGAGAACAGGCCGAGGAAGCGGCGCTCGCCGATCGGCTCGCCGGCGGCGTTGAACTTCTTCACGCCGACGTAGTCCAGGTAGGACGGGCGGTGCACGGTGGAGCGGCTGTTGGCCTTGGTGAGGACGAGCAGCTTCTTCTCGTGGGCCTTGGCGCGGACCGGCGCGGAGAGGCGGCCGAAGGCCTCGCTGGCCGGGTGGTGGTGGTCGTCGTGGCCGCGCGGGTCGGAGCGCAGGATGCCGAGGCCGGTCCCGGCGACGGCCTTCAGGACCTCCTCGCCCTCGTGCCCGACCAGGTCGTACTCGCGGTAGCCGAGGAAGGTGAAGTGGTCGTCGGCGAGCCAGCGCATCAGCTCCCAGGCCTCGCCGACCTCCTGCTCGGGCAGGCCGGTCGGGGGCTCCTCGGCGAGCTCGTCGGCCAGGCGCAGCGCGCTCTCGCGCATCTTGCTCCAGTCCTCGACGACCTCGCGGACGTCGCCGAGCACCCGGCGCAGGTCGGCCTCGATCGCGCGCAGGTCGTCGCGGTCGGTCTCGCGGTCGATCTCGATGTGCATCCACGACTCGACGCTCGCGTCGGCGGGCCACTCGGCGCCGGCAGCCTGGCTGCGGGAGCAGGCGTCGACGTCCAGGATCTCCAGCAGCTTGCCGGTGATGTCACGGCGGACGACCAGCTGGGGGTGGATCACGACGTGGATGGCGCGGTCCTGGCGGGACAGCTCGTTGGTGACGGAGTCGACCAGGAAGGGCATGTCGTCGGTGACGACCTCGACCACGGTGTGGCCGCAGGACCAGGCGTTCTCCTCGACCGAGGGGGTGTGCACCCGCACCTCGGCGGTGCCCTGCGGGCGCTTGAGGCCCAGCCGGTAGTGGGAGGCCGCCGCGCCGTAGACGTCGACCGGGTCGCGGTCGACCAGGTCCTCGGGCGCGGTGTGGAGGTAGTAGTGGTGCAGGTACGCGGTCAGAGCGCCGTTGCTCAGACCTTCCCCCGGCGCCGCTCCCCCCACCTGGCTGTTCTCAGCGGCTGCGGCTGCTTTCTTGAGCAGGTCGGCCTTGGCTGCGTCCAGCTTGGTCTGCATGACTTCTTGGCTCCTGTCGCGCGCCGTTGCGTGACTCGGTGGTGTGTGGGTGTACACCGACGGGTCACTCGCAATCCTGCCGCACCTTCCGACTGAAAAGGCTTCATGGCGCGCATGAAATTCCTTCGCAATGGGTAGGACGATTCGTCCTGCGGAGCCACCCGACGACGCCAGCCAGCCTAACCGGATCAATCGAAGGTGGACAGGGACAGGGAGGCGCAAACTCGCAGGATGATCGGTCCGTCCTGGACACCATGTCCAAACCGGAGCTTCCCGTTCACTCTCAGCCCATGTGCGGGTACCGCAGGTCCGTGGGGGGAACGAAGGTCTCCTTGATCGCGCGGGCCGAGGTCCAGCGCAGGAGGTTCTGGGCGGCGCCCGCCTTGTCGTTGGTCCCGGAGGCCCGGCCGCCGCCGAAGGGCTGCTGGCCGACGACCGCGCCGGTCGGCTTGTCGTTGATGTAGAAGTTCCCGGCGGTGAACCGCAGCGCCTCCACCGCCTGGGCGATGGCGTAACGATCCTGCGCGATCACCGAGCCGGTCAGGCCGTACGGGGCGCCGGAGTCGACCCGTCGCAGCACGTCCTCCCAGCGGGCGTCCTCGTAGACGTGGACGGCCAGGATCGGGCCGAAGTACTCCGTCCGGAAGATCTCGTTGCGGTAGTCGGAGGAGACCAGCACGGTCGGCCGGACGAACCAGCCGATCGCGTCGTCGTACTGGCCGCCCGCCGCCAGCTCGATCGTCGAATCGGCCTTGGCCCGCTCGATGGCGTCCCGGTTCTTCTCGAAGGCGCGCCGGTCGATGAGGGCGCCCATGAAGTTGGAGAGGTCGGTGACGTCGCCCACCGTGAGCGCGTCCACCTCGGCCAGCAGCTCGTCCTTGATCGTCTGCCAGAGGCTGCGCGGCAGGTAGGCCCGGGAGAGCGCCGAGCACTTCTGGCCCTGGTACTCGAACGCGCCGCGGACCAGCGCCGCCTTCAGGATCGCCGGGTCGGCCGAGCGGTGGGCCAGCAGGAAATCCTTGCCGCCGGTCTCGCCGACGATCCGCGGGTACGCCCGGTAGCCGCCGATGTTGGCGCCGATGGTCTGCCAGAGCGACTGGAAGGTGGCGGTGGAGCCGGTGAAGTGCAGCCCGGCGAGCGCCGGATCGGCGAGGGCCACCGCGGACAGCTGGACGCCGTCGCCGGTGACCAGGTTGATCACCCCGGGCGGCAGACCGGCCGCCTCCAGCAGCCGCATCAGGTAGTACGCGGCCAGGGTCTGGGTCGGCGCGGGCTTCCAGACCACGGTGTTGCCCATCAGCGCGGGCGCGGTCGGCAGGTTGCCGGCGATCGCGGTGAAGTTGAACGGGGTGATCGCGTAGACGAAACCCTCCAGCGGGCGGTGGTCCACCCGGTTCCAGACGCCCGGCGCGGAGATCGGCTGCTCGGCCAGGATCCGCCGGGCGAACTGGACGTTGAACCGCCAGAAGTCGATCAGCTCGCAGGCGGAGTCGATCTCGGCCTGCTGCGCGGTCTTGGACTGGCCGAGCATGGTGGCCGCGTTGAGGGTCTCCCGCCAGGGCCCGGCCAGCAGGTCGGCGGCCCGCAGGAAGACCGCCGCCCGGTCGTCGAAGGACAGCGACCGCCACTGCCGGCCCGCCGCGAGCGCCGAGTCCACCGCCGCGCGGGCGTCCTCCCGGGTGGCGTTGCCGAGCACCCCCAGCTTGGCGGCGTGGTGGTGCGGCTGGACCACGTCGATCCGCTCACCGCCGCCGAACCGCTGCTCGCCGCCGATGGTCATCGGCAACGGGATCTGCTCGGCCGCCAGCTCGTCCAGCCGCCGGACCAGCCGGCCCCGCTCCGGGCTGCCGGGCGCGTACCCCAGCACCGGCTCGTTGACCGGGAGGGGCACCTCGGTGACTGCGTCGATCGGCATGGCGGCTCCGTCCTGCTGACTGCTCCGGTGGGAGGGCCCGATCCCACCGGACAGGCCCTGGTCCAGCCTGACCAGCGGCCACGCGATCCGCCCGCTCAGACACGCGGACGGCGGACGTGGCGCCCGCCACGCCCGCCCCGGCCGGTCAGCCCCGCCCCAGCCGCCCGGCCAGCTCGACCGCCTCCGCCAGGCTGTCCACCACCGGCACCCCGAGCGGCTCCAGCTTCTCCCGGGTGTGCGAGCCGCCGGTGTAGAGCACCGCGCGCGCACCCGCGCCCAGGGCCGCCCGGGCATCGTCCGCCGCGTCGCCGATCAGCACCGTACGGGCCGGATCCACCCGCTCGCCGAGCGCGGCCAGGTGCCGGGCCAACTGCTCCGCCTTCTGGCCGCCGGACGGGCCGCTGCGGCCGTCCACCCGCAGGAACCGGCCGGTCAGGCCGAAGGCGTCGACCAGCGGCAGCAGCTTCTCGTGCTCGTACATCGACAGCAGCGACTGGCTGTGCCCGGCCTCCCGCCAGCCGTCCATCAGCTCGTGCACGCCGTCCGTCAGCCCGCAGGCCGGGCTCAGCTCCCGGTAGCGGTCGTGGAAGGCCTCGTCCAGCCGGAGCCACTCCTCCTGGGACGGCATCCGGCCGAGCAGCCGCTCGTAGAACCGGGGGATCGGGATCTCGTACTGCTCGCGATACTCCCGCATGGTCATCGGCCCGACGCCGATGGTCGCGAACGCGGCGTTGCTCGCGCCGAGCACCGCCTCCATGTCGTGGAAGAGCGTGCCGTTCCAGTCCCAAACGATGTGTGTAGCCACGCGCGAAACGGTAGCCCCGACCACCGACACGCCGGTAGGACGGGGCTCACGCGCCCCTCTGCTCCGCTCGGGTGCGCCCGGCCGTTCAGGCCAGCAGCGCGGGGATCTCCTGGGTGGCGAACCAGAGCAGGTCGTGGTCCTCGGCCCCGTCCACGGTGAACTGGGCGTCCTGGTCGCCCGCGTCGGCCGCGGCCACCGCCGCCACCGCGGCCGCGACGTCCTCGACCACCTCGCCGTCGGCGACGTCCGCGTGCACCGCCGCCGCCTTCGCCAGCGGCAGCGGGCCGGCCAGCACCACCCGGCCGAGCGAGGCCTGGTCCTGGTACTCGTCGCCAGGGAACGGCCGGACGGCCGAGTCGGCCACATCCAGGGCCACCACGACCCGGCGGCGCGGGGCGTCCGGGTCGGCGGCCAGCAGCCGCAGGGAGGACTGCGCGGCCCGGTTCAGCGCCGCATACTCCAGCTCCTCCAGGTCGTCACTGACGTACCACTCGCGCAGCGCGGGCGTCACGGCGTAGGCCGCGGACTGGTCCAGGGCACCACCCGGGTGCGCCGCCGCCAGGCCGTTCAGGGTGGTGGGCACGTACACGCGCATCGGTGGCACTCTCCGGTTCGTCCAGCGGCACAGCTTCCAGCGCCCCAAGAATAAGCGCCGCCGGGCCGGGCGTGATCACCTCGGCCCGACTCAGCGGGCGGCCCGCAGGGCCTCGCCGCACGTGTGCAGGGCGCTCCCCAGCACCGCGTCGCGGCGGGCCGGGTCCATCATGTTCGGGCCCATCACGGCCAGGTCGGCCGGCGTCGGCGCGAGCAGCCGCACCCGTACGCCCTCGGCCCGCAGCAGCACGGCCTCGCGCAGCAGCTGCCGGGTGACGGCGCGGCGGTAGCGGCTGACCAGCTGGGCCAGCACGCCGCGCGGGCGGTCCCGGGCGCGCCACTCGCGCAGCGCGGCGAGGGAGCCCGCGAGCCCGCTGGTGCCGGCGACCCCGCCGGCGTCGGCGTCGGCACTGTCGGCACTGTCGGCGCGGTCGGCGCGGTCGGCGCGGTCGGCGCGGTCGGCGCGGTCGGCGCGGTCGGCGCGGTCGGCGCGGGGGCGCAGCCGCAGGGCCATCGGGGCGAGCACGTACACCTCGTCCAGGCCGCGGCCGAGCAACAGGTCGGCGTTGGTGGCGGACCAGCAGCCGCCGTCCACGTACGCCGAGCCGTTCAGCCGCACCGGCGCGAACCAGCCGGGGATCGAGCAGGAGGCCATCACCGCGTCGGCGACCGCGACCGCCGGGGCGTCCGGGTCCCCGAAGACCACCCGGCGGCCGCTGCGGTAGTCCACGGCCGCCACCCGCAGCGCCGCCGCCCCGGCCCCGGCGTCGGCCTCGCCGTCGGCGCCCGGCGGCGGCCAGCCGCCCGGGCCGAGCAGGCCGCGCACCAGCTCGCCGACCGGGGCCAGCGAACCGCGGCCGGGCGGCGCCATCGCCGACACCATGGTCAGCAGCGGGTACTCGCGCGGGTGCCGGACGGCGTCCCGCAGCAGGCCGGGCGAGCCGATTCCGGCCCCGGGGCGGGGCGGCAGCGCGCCGCCGGCGGCCGTGTCGTAGTCGAAGTCCACCCCGGCCAGTGGGCCGTCGGTGATCGGCAGGCCGCGCTGGTGGTCGCGCAGTTGCTCGGTGCGGACCCCGCCGGCCAGCATCGCGCCGAGGATCGAGCCCGCCGAGGTGCCGAGCAGCACGTCCGCGCGGCCCGGCCGCCAGCCGGTGGCCTCCTCGACGGCGCAGAGCGCGCCGACCGTCCAGGCCGCGCCGAGCATCCCGCCGCCGCCCAGCACCAGGCCGCGCCGGGGTGCGTCCCCGGTCGGCGGGGCGGTGCCCGCGGCTGCCGGAGCCGGAACCGCCGCTACCCGTGTCGTCATCGCGACCGCCCGTCGTCGTGGGTGCGGTCGTGGCCGCCCGGCCCCGTCCCGCTCCGCGCGGTTCCCGATCAGGCTCCGATGGTGCGCGCCGACGGCCGGGCACCGCAACGGGGGCGGCGATTCGGGCCACCCGGTCCGGCGCATCGAACCGTCCTCTTTCGGACCGTACGGCCCGCCCACGCACGTCAATCGGGCACCGCACGACCGCGCGCCGGGCCCGGCACCGCACTGATCGATTCACTCGGATAGGTGAACTTGTCGGTCACTCCAGGAGCAGCGGCAAAAGCCCTTGCCGCCCGACGCGGCGCACCGCTAGCAAGGACCCGTCCGCACCCGTACCACCTTGCCCAGGAGCCCGCCGTGACCGCACCGCTCACCGCCCGCCCGCACCGCCGGCCGCGCACGACCGCCGCCCACGACCCGGCCGGGCGCCGCCCGCGCCACCCCCGCGCCGCCTGCACCGGCCCGGGCGGCCACGACCCCCGGGCGCTGGCCTCCCGCTTCGCCCACCAGCTGGTCGAGGTGCTCACCGGCGCCCGGCCCTCCGGCCAGCTGATGCGGCACACCAGCCTGGACGGCTACGGGCAGCTCGCCTCCCTGGTCCGGGCCGGCGCGCTGCGCCGCGGCGGCGCCGCCGACCGGCCCCGGCTGGGCCCGGTGCACGACCGCTCGCCCTCGCCCGACGCGGTCGAGGCCTGCGTCCGGGTCGACCTCGGCCGGCGGCACCACATGGTGGCCTTCCGGCTGGAGCAACGCGGCCAGGCCGGGCAGTGGCAGTGCACCGCCGTGGAGGCCCGATGACCACGGCAGTCGCAGCGACCACGGCAGTCTCAGCGGCCAGGGCGGCCACAGCGGCCCCCACGATCGCGCGGCGGCCCGGGACGGCACAGGGCGCCGCCCCCGTCCGGGAGCGGCGCCCTGTGCGGCGTCCTGCGGCCTGCTCAGCCCTTGCGGCGGCGGCCCTTGGCCGACTTCGCGGCCTTGCGGCGCTCGGCGCGGGTCAGCCCGTCGCCCTCGTCCTCCGGCCCGAGGTCCTCGAAGTCGCCCTCGATGACACCGCCGCCGACCTCGTCCGAGGGGGCCGTGTAGTGCAGCCGCTGCGGCTTCGGGGCCTCCAGGCCCTTGGCCTTGATCTCCGGGCGGGCGGCGTCCTTCTCCAGCTTGTCGAGCAGCACCTCGGCGTCCGCGATCGGGACCTCCTCGACCTGCTGCTCGACCTGGACCTCCAGGTTGAACAGGTAGCCGACGGACTCCTCCTTGATGCCCTCCATCATCGCGGTGAACATGTCGAAGCCCTCGCGCTGGTACTCGATCAGCGGGTCGCGCTGCGCCATGGCCCGCAGGCCGATGCCCTCCTGGAGGTAGTCCATCTCGTAGAGGTGCTCGCGCCAGCGGCGGTCCAGCACCGACAGCACGACCCGGCGCTCCAGCTCACGCATGATCTCGGCGCCGAGCTGGTCCTCGCGGGCGCCGTACTGCGCCTGGATGTCCTCCTGGACGACCTTGACCAGGAACTCGGAGGTCATCGCGGCGGGGCCGCCGGCCTCCTCCTCCAGCTCCTCCAGGTCCAGGGTGACCGGGTAGAGCTGCTTGAGCGCGGTCCAGAGCTTCTCCAGGTCCCAGTCGTCCTCGAAGCCCTCGCCGGTGGCCGCCTTGACGTAGGCCTCGACGGTGTCGTCCATGAAGTGGCCGACCTGCTCCTGCAGGTCCTCGCCCTCCAGCACGCGGCGGCGCTCGCCGTAGATGACCTCGCGCTGGCGGTTCAGCACCTCGTCGTACTTGAGGACGTTCTTGCGGATCTCGAAGTTCTGCTGCTCGACCTGGGTCTGCGCGGAGGCGATCGCCCGGGTGACCATCTTGGACTCGATCGGCACGTCCTCGGGCACGTTGGCCATCGACAGCACGCGCTCGACCATGCCGGCCTTGAACAGGCGCATCAGGTCGTCGCCCAGCGACAGGTAGAAGCGGGACTCGCCCGGGTCGCCCTGACGGCCGGAGCGGCCGCGCAGCTGGTTGTCGATCCGGCGGGACTCGTGCCGCTCGGTGCCCAGCACGTAGAGGCCGCCGGCCTCCTTGACCTCGTCCTGCTCCGCCTTGACCGAGGCCTTGGCCTTCTCCAGGGCGGCGGGGAACGCGGCCTCGTACTCCTCCGGGGTCTCGGTCGGAGTGAGCCCGCGCTGCGCCAGCTCGGCCGCCGCGAGGTGGTCGGAGTTGCCGCCGAGCATGATGTCGGTACCGCGGCCGGCCATGTTGGTGGCGACGGTCACGGCGCCCTTGCGGCCCGCCTGCGCGACGATCTGCGCCTCGCGCTCGTGGTGCTTGGCGTTCAGCACCTCGTGCGGGATGCCGCGCTTGCGCAGCTCCTGCGACAGGTACTCGGACTTCTCCACCGACACGGTGCCGACCAGCACCGGCTGGCCCTTCTCGTGCTTCTCGGCGATGTCCTCGACCACGGCGGCGAACTTGGCCGGCTCCGACTTGTAGATCAGGTCGGGCTGGTCGATGCGCAGCGGGTTCTTGTTCGTCGGGATCGGCACCACGCCGAGCTTGTAGATCTGGTGGAACTCGGCGGCCTCGGTGGTGCCGGTACCGGTCATGCCGGCGAGCTTGTCGTACAGGCGGAAGAAGTTCTGCAGGGTGATGGTGGCCAGCGTCTGGTTCTCGTTCTGGACCTCCACCCCCTCCTTCGCCTCGATCGCCTGGTGCATGCCCTCGTTGTAGCGGCGGCCGGCCAGGATGCGGCCGGTGTGCTCGTCGACGATCATGACCTCGCCGTTCATGACGACGTAGTCCTTGTCCGCCCGGTACAGCTCCTTCGCCTTGATGGCGTTGTTCAGGAAGCCGACCAGCGGGGTGTTCACCGACTCGTAGAGGTTGTCGATGCCGAGGTAGTCCTCGACCCGGGTGACGCCCTCCTCCAGGATGCCGACGGTGCGCTTCTTCTCGTCGACCTCGTAGTCGCGGTCGATCTTCAGGCGCAGCACCAGCTTGGCGAAGTCGGCGTACCACTTGGTCGCCTGGTCGGCCGGGCCGGAGATGATCAGCGGGGTGCGGGCCTCGTCGATGAGGATCGAGTCGACCTCGTCGACGACCGCGAAGTTGTGGCCGCGCTGGACGAGTTCGTCCTTCGACCAGGCCATGTTGTCGCGCAGGTAGTCGAAGCCGAACTCGTTGTTCGTGCCGTACGTGATGTCCATCGAGTACTGGTGCTTGCGCTCGGCGGGCGTCATGTTGCCGAGGATCACACCGACTTCGAGGCCGAGGAAGCGGTGCACCCGGCCCATCCACTCCGAGTCGCGCTCGGCGAGGTAGTCGTTGACGGTGATCAGGTGGACGCCCTTGCCGGTGAGCGCGTTCAGGTACGCGGGCAGGGTGCCGACGAGGGTCTTGCCCTCACCGGTGCGCATCTCGGCCACGTACCCGTGGTGCAGGGCCGCACCACCCATGAGCTGAACGTCGTAGTGCCGCTGACCGAGCACCCGCTTGGCGGCCTCGCGCACCGTGGCGAACGCCTCGGGGAGGATGTCGTCCAGGGTCTCGCCGTCCGCGAGCCGCTGCTTGTACTCGTCGGTCAGCGCGCGCAGCTCGGCGTCGGTGAGGTTGACGAAGTCCTCTTCGATGGAGTTGACCTGGGCAGCAATCCGCTGCAGCTTGCGAAGGATCTTGCCTTCGCCGGCGCGCAGGATCTTGTCGAAGACGGACACTTGGGCGGGCTCCTTGCCTGTATTGGCACTGGACGACTGCACGGCGGGTTCACCCCACCGCACGGGCCATCGTATGCGAGGAGTCCAATGCCCCGGGAGGTGCGTCAGCACGGTATTCCCGTGTCACCCGCGCGAGCACTTGATCCGATAGCACCGTCCACCAGGACAAACCGGTCAGCGGATCGAGGGGTTGGCTCGATATTCGGATGCCCGAATTCCTCTTTCCACGGAATAATCCGCCCATGGAAGAGCCCCGCACCGTCACCCTCACCACCGACCGCCTCGTCCTGCGGGCCCCGCAGGAGTCGGACATCGACGCCGTCTTCGCCGCCTGCCAGGACGCCGAGATCCAGCGCTGGACGGTCGTCCCGAGCCCGTACCGGCGCGAGGACGCCGAGTACTTCGTCCGCGACCTCGCCGCGCACGGCTGGCGCACCGGCGAGAACCGGATCTGGTGCGTGTTCGAGCGCGGCTCCGACGTCCTGGTCGGCACCCAGGGCCTCGTGCTGCGCCACGGCGACCCGGGCTCCGCCGAGGTCGGCTGGTGGGCGACGAAGGAGTTCCGCGGCCGCGGCTACACGGTCGAGGCCGCCCGCGCGGTCGCCCGCCACGGCCTGGTCGAGCTCGGCCTGCGCCGCCTGGAGTGGCAGGCCTACGTGGGCAACGAGGGCTCCCGCGCGGTGGCCGAGAAGGTCGGCTACCGCTTCGAGGGCACCCTGCGCTCGTACGCCGAGCAGCGCGGCGCCTTCCACGACGCCTGGGTCGCCTCACTGCTCGCCTCGGACCTCCCGGACCTCCCGGACCTCCGCCCCTGACGTCCGCGCCGACGCACCCCGACCGGCTGTCGGTGCCCCGGACTACCCTCGCCGACATGACCGCCCTGCCTGCCGCCGGCTCCCCCGCCGGCCCGCCGCCCGTCACCGGCCTGAGCGCCGACGAAGCCCGCCGGATCGCCCTTCGCGCCCAGGGCCTGCTCGGCGCGCCGGACCGCCGGGCCGGGGTGCGCGGGGTGCTGCGACACCTGGGCGCCGTCCAGCTGGACACCATCTCGGTGCTGGCCCGCTCGCACGAACTGGTGCCGTACGCCCGGCTCGGCGCGGTCGGCCGCCCGGCCGTCGAGGCGGCGTACTGGGGCGCGGGCACGAGCTTCGAGTACTGGTCGCACGCGGCCTGCATCCTGCCGGTCGAGGAGTGGCCGCTGTTCGCGTTCCGGCGCCGCCGCTACCGCGAGCGCGGCCACCTCTGGGGCCACCAGGTGACGCCCGAGACGTACCGGCACGTGCTCGACAAGCTGCGCGCCGAGGGCCCGTTGACCTCCACGGAGCTGGGCGGCGCCAAGAAGACCGCCGAGTGGTGGGACTGGTCGGACACCAAGATCGCGGTGGAACGGGCGCTGGCCTTCGGCGACGTGGTCTGCACCGAGCGCCGGAGCTGGAAGCGCGTCTACGCACTGGCCGAACAGGCCATCCCCGAGGCCCTATTCGGGCAGGACCGCACCGACCGGGAGTGCGTGCGCACCCTGGTCGCCCAGGCCGGGGCCGCGCTCGGCGTGGCCACCCGGGCCGACCTGCTGGACTACCACCGGCTGCGCGCCGAGGAGCTGGACCCGGTCCTCGCGGACTGCGGGCTCGTCCCGGTCGAGGTGGCCGGCTGGGGCCCGGACGGCGCCACGGCGGCGGCCTGGGCCGATCCGGCCGCACTGGCCACCGCCCCGCGCGGGCGCCACCGCACCACGCTGCTCTCGCCGTTCGACTCGCTGATCTGGGACCGCGCACGCACCGAGCGGATCTTCGGCATGACGCACCGGCTGGAGGCCTACACGCCCAAGCACAAGCGGGTGCACGGTTACTTCGCGATGCCGCTGCTGGCCGGCGGCCGGCTGGTGGCCCGGGTCGACCCGGCCCGGGAGGGGCGCACCCTGGTGGCCCGTCAGGTCTCACTGGCCGACGACCGGGGGCACGGCGCCCGGCACGTCGAGGCGCTGGCGGCGGCCCTGCGCGAGGCGGCCGCCTGGGTGGGCTGCGACGACGTCCGGGTCGAGGCCCTGCCGGACGAGCGGCTGCGCCCGGCCCTCGAGAAACTCCTCGCGAGCTAGGGCTTGGGGCGCAGCCACGGTCACCCTATTTCGAGGATCTTCTCGCGCATCGCGTACACCACGGCCTCCATCCTGGAGTGGAGTTGGAGCTTCTCCAGGATGTTGCGCACGTGGTTCTTCACGGTGTTCTCGCTGATGAACAGCTCCTTGGCGATCTCCCGGTTGTTCATCCCGGTCGCCACCAGCTTGAGCACCTCCAACTCCCGGTCGGTGAGCCGGGGTGCGGGCACCAGGTCCCGGTCGTCGGAGCGGCGCTGGATCATCGACTTGAACTCGGTGAGCAGCTTGGACGCCATCGACGGGCTGATCTGGGACTGCCCGTCGGCGACCGCGCGGATCGCGGTGGCGACCTCGTCGGTGGAGATCTCCTTCAGCAGGTAGCCGGTGGCTCCCGCCTTGATCGCCTCGTAGAGGTCGGCCTCCTCGTCGCTTATCGTCAACATGATGATCTTGGTGCTGGGTGCCACGTCCTTGATCGCGGTGCAGGCCTCGATCCCGCTGCGGCGCGGCATCCGGACGTCCATCAGGATGATGTCCGGCAGCAGGTCGGCGGCCTTCAGCACGGCCTCGGCGCCGTCGCCGGCCTCGCCGACGACCTTGATGTCCGGCTCCTCCGCGAGCACGATCTCCAGCCCCCTGCGGAACAACGCGTGGTCGTCCACCACCAGCACGCGGATCGGCTCACCCCGGTGCGGCGCGTACGCGGGTTCCTCCTCCGGTCCCGGTGACAGTCCGGTGACCGGCCCCGTAGCGGGCCCCAGCCCGAAGTGATCCCCCATCCGCTCCTCCCCCTTCGCGGGTCGTCGTGCGCCAATCATTCCACGCCGCGCGGCCGTTGCGGTCACCCTCCGACGCCGCCGTTCCGCACAGGGGGTGACACCCGGGCGGGCCCCGACGCCCGCGCCCACCGCCCCGCCC
Organism: Kitasatospora sp. NPDC059803; assembly: GCF_042732255.1. NCBI lineage: Bacteria > Bacillati > Actinomycetota > Actinomycetes > Kitasatosporales > Streptomycetaceae > Kitasatospora > Kitasatospora sp. NPDC059803. The sequence goes on from NZ_JBHWIJ010000081.1 coordinate 16,326, forward strand.
CCCACCCCCCCGGGGGGCGGCGCGGCGCGGGGCCCCGGGGGCCCCCC
>NZ_JBHWIJ010000081.1:16382-30559 GCF_042732255.1 Kitasatospora sp. NPDC059803
GCCCCGAAACGCCGGTGACCCCGGCGGACACGGCCGCCGGGGTCACCCCTCCAGGATTGTCTTCGGACGGTCAGTCCTCGTCGTCGCTTTCGCCGATCGCCCCGCCCGCGCCACTACCCGCGCCGGCCGACCCGTCGGTCTGCAGGTGGATGACGCCGTAGTGGTAGCCGTGACGGCGGTAGACGACGCTCGGCAGGCCGCTGTCCTTCTCCACGAAGAGGTAGAAGTCGTGGCCGACCAGTTCCATCTCGTACAGCGCCTGGTCCAGCGCCATGGGGGCGGCCGGGTGGGTCTTCTCCCGGACCACCAGCGGGCCTTCGCCCTCCACTTCCAGGGATCCCATCATGGTCTTGCGGACGGCCCCGTTGGTCTCGCCCTCCGGCGCCGCCGTGTCCGGCAGCGCGGCCAGCGCCGCGGTCGCCTCGGCGACGCTGATGGGGGTGCGGCCGTTGCCGCCCTTGTGCACTCGGCGCCGGTCCGCGGACTTGCGCAGCTGGGCGTCGAGCTTCGCCGAGGCCAGGTCGAGCGCCGCGTACGGGTCGGCGGCGGCGGCTTCGGCCCGGATCACCGGCCCACGGGTACGGAGAGTGATCTCCACCCGCTCGGACCGGTCGGCCTGCCGCGGGTTGTGCTCCTTGGACACCTCGACGTCGAGGCTGATCACCTTGCCGTCGAACTTCTGGACCTTCTCCAGCTTCTCGGCCACGTGCTCGCGGAACCTCTTGGGCACCTCGGTCTTGCGGCCCTTGACGACGATGTCCACGCAGAACTCCGATCCCTCGTGCTGACGCCGATCCGGGTGCTACCGGACCGGACTGAGACCCAGCTGGACCAGCCCATCCACTGCCGGCCCCCCGCCCCCGCCGCCAGCGGCGGGAAACGACTGGCCCTCACCTCACTTCCTCCCCACCAGGGACGGTTGAAACCCCTTGGAGCTTTATCGAACACCTCACACGGGGTTTTCGCCTCCCCAGGCGCGGAGTCGGGTATGACCCGATACTGCGGGCGGGCGGTCAAGCTGTTGGACCCTGTCTACCCTCCTGCGAGTGAAGCACGGGTAAATACCTGGACAACACCCCCCGTACGGCGCATCCTTTGCTCACTCTCCGTGCCTGCCGTCGCCAGGAGCAGCCGTGCCACCGCCTCCCGCCCCCACCCGTCCACCGTCCGCCCAAGGGCCGTTCGGCCACGCACTGGCCGGACTGCTGGACGTCCTGGTCCCGGCCCGCTGCGCCGGCTGCGGCGCCGAGCGCACCCAGCTCTGTCCGGCCTGCCGGCACGCGCTGGCCGCCACCCGGCCCGGTCCCACGCTGCTGCCCTGGGCGCACGCCGCCGCCCCGTACGCCGACCCCGTCCGACAGTTGCTGCTCGCCCACAAGGAGCGCGGCGCGCTGCGGTTGGCGGGCCCGCTCGGCGAGGCGCTCGGCCGGGCCGTCCGCTCCGCCCTGGGGCCGCGTGCCGGGGCCGCGCCGCTGCTGCTGGTCCCGATGCCCTCGGCCCGTTCCGCCGTCCGCGCCCGCGGCCACGACCCGACGCTGCGGCTGGCCGGGGCCGCCGCCCGCTCACTGCGCCGGTCCGGCCTGGACGCCCGGGCCGAGCCGCTGCTGCGGCACGCCCGCCCGGTCGCCGACCAGGCCGGGCTGAGCGCGGCCGAGCGCCACCGCAACCTGCACGGCGCGCTCACCGTGCTGCCGCGTGCCCGGCGCGCCCTGCTGGGCTGTCAGCCGGTCCTGGTGGACGACCTGGTGACCACCGGTGCCAGCCTCGCCGAGGCGGCCCGGGCACTGGCGGACGCCGGATTGCCCGCCCGGGCGGGCGCCGCGGTCGCCGCCACCGCGCACCGGCCCGGCTGAGGCACCGAGCGGCCCGACGGGGCACCAGGGGGTCGGGGCCTCAGGAAACTGCGCGTCAGGGCCTGGCTGGCGGGTTCCTAGCCCGCGTAGAAGAAGGACCCGGCCTTGTCGGCCAACTGGACCTCGCGCCACTGACTGCCGATCAGGCGGTAGATCGCGCCTCCGGCCGCCGCGAGCACCGCCGGCGCCTGGGCCAGGACGTTGCCCCGGGACTCGGAGGCCGAGACGGTGAGCATGTTCTCGGCCTGCAGCGTGGTGTCGGCGCTCTGTGTGCCGTCGGTGCCGATGTAGTACAGCTGCTTGATCCGGTCGGCCTCCTTGCCGAGCACCAGCAGCTGGTCGGCCTCCGCCCAGGAGACCGAGGCGACGTCGGTGAGCGAGGGGGCCGCCCGGCGCAGGCCGGTGATCCGCGCGGTCGGCGCCTCCGGGGTGCCGCCGTGCACCACCAGGCCGAAGTACAGCGAGCGGCTGGGCACGCCCGCGGTCTTGACCACCAGGGCGGCCCGGGCGCCGTCCGAGGAGATCTTCAGGGCCTGTACGGTCTGCCCGTCCAGCCCCTCGACCGCGACGGGGTACGTCCGGTTGCCGCGGACCATCACCACCCGCGGGCCCTGCGGGTTGCGGTCCACCACCCAGAGGTCGCCGCGGCCGTCCCAGCTGGGCGAGGCGAGGCCGTCCTCCTTGTCGGCGGTCTTCACCGGCGAGGTGAGCACCGGGTCGGGCAGCGCCACCGCGCTGTCCGCCAGCGGCACCGAGTAGAGCTGGTGGCCGTCCCCGCTGATGGCGGCGGCCCGGGAGCCGTCCCGGCTGACGGCCGTGGTGCCGAGCGGCGCCTTGCCGGCGGGCTGCGGCTTGCCGAGGACACCGCGCACCGGCTCGCCGTTGCGCTGCTCGTCGGTGACCATCAGCAGGCCGTTGTCGGCGCGCTGGTAGTACTGCTGCGCGGGCAGCGGCCCGGCCAGGGCCCCGGGGCCGGTGGCCGGCAAGTCGTTGCGGCTGGCGAAGCAGTTGCCCCGCTGGCCCTTCAGCTCAAGCCGTTCGACCTGTCCCTTGCCCTGGTCGGCGAGGGTGTAGAAGAGCTGGGTCGCCATCCGACGGCAGGACACCGGTTCGCTGACGTCCGCCCCGCCGAGCTGCACGTGGGCGATCCGGCCGTCGTCGACGCTCACCCGGTCGACGCTGACGCCGCTCGGGAAGGACGTCCGGGCGACCGGCGCGAGCCAGGTCGAGGGCCCGGCGACCAGGGCCTTGGCGGCGGCGGTCAGCGGGTCTATCCGGCGCCGCAGGTAGATCGGGTCGGGGATCAGGACCTGCTGGCCGGCACTTCCGGTGACGGTCGAGGACGGGTCCGGCGTGGTGTAGAAGTACCGGTCGACCTGGCGGTAGCTGTTGTTGAAGTTGGTCTCGTTCATGATCACGCCGGCCGGCAGCTTGTCGATCCGCCACTCGCCGTCCTTCTCCCGGACGAGGGTGAAGTCGGCCGAGACGTCCCGCTGCCCCTCGGCCAGGTACGAGTGCTTCTCGTCGATCCTGGCGATCAGCGAGCCGGTCACCGTCGCGGAGACGCTGGTGTCGGTGTCGGCGATCTCCTGGCCGGCCGGGAGGTTCGGGGTGGCGGCGGAGAGCACCTGGATGCCGGCGTCCGGGTTCCAGTGTGCGGAGGCGTTCTCGGTGAGGTACTGGCGCGCGGTCTCGTACCCCTCGTCGGCGGTCACCGCGTCCAGGAACCCGGTCAGCAGGGCGCGCGGCTTGGCGCCCTTGGCCGGCGCCACCGGGTAGACCTTGGCCTGCAGGTTCTTGTCGGCCGCCCCCTGCGACAGCTCCACCCTGGAGATGCCGCCGGAGTCCGGCATGGCCGCGCAGCCGCTCGCCACCAGGGCGCCGAGCACCACGCCGGCCACCGCCGTGAACCGCGGCTCAGTCCTGCTGCTCGTCCTTCGCACGCTGCGACCCCTCCAGGTCCGTCCCGCCCATCCCACCCGTCACGTCCGGCTCCGCCGTCCGCTGTGCCACCGACGGCCGTCCGGGCGTCGGGTCCACCATCACCTGGGCGCCGGTGGCACCGTACCCGGTCCCCGCCGTCCGGACGTCCGAGGGGTCCGCGCGCGGCCCTTCGGGCAACCGGCGCTTGCCCAGGTCGGGGCCGATGTTCAGCACCCCGCCGAGCCCGCTGCCGAAGCCGTTGACGGGCCCTTCCGGCGTCTCCGCCTGCTCCTCGGCCGCAGTCATCGCGGTCGCGCCGGCCGGGCTGATCGCCCGCCGGTACGGCGCGCCGTAGGTGCCCAGGCCCCGGTTGTTGCGGGAGTCCTCCGGCTCCAGCCGGAACGGCGCCCGGCTGATCTCGCCGCCCCGGGTGCGCGGCAGGGTGAGCCGGAAGTGCGAGCCGCCGCCGGGCTCACCCCAGGCCTGCAGCCAGCCGCCGTGCAGGTGCGCGTCCTCGACCGCGATGGACAGGCCGAGGCCGGTGCCGCCGGTGGTCCGCACCCGGGACGGGTCGGCCCGCCAGAAGCGGTGGAACACCCGGGACGCCTCGCCCGGCTTGAGGCCGATGCCGTAGTCGCGCACGCCGACCGCGACCGCGCCGTCGGCCGAGCCCAGCCGGACCACCACGTCGCGGCCCTCGCCGTGCTCCAGGGCGTTGACCACCAGGTTGCGCAGGATGCGCTCGATCCGGCGGGAGTCCACCTCGGCGACGACCGGCTCGCCGTCGCCGCGGATCACCACCGCACTGCCCTTGGCCTGGGCCAGCGGGTCGGCGGCCTCCACCACCCGGGCGACGATGTCGCGCAGGTCGACCGGCTCGCCGTCCAGGATCGCGGCACCCGCGTCGAAGCGGCTGATCTCCAGCAGGTCGGCGAGCAGCGACTCGAAGCGGTCCAGCTGGCCCTGCAGCAGCTCCGCCGAGCGGGCCGCCATCGGGTCCAGGTCCTCGCGGCTGTCGTAGATGAGGTCCGCGGCCATCCGGACCGTGGTCAGCGGGGTGCGCAGCTCGTGCGAGACGTCCGAGACGAAGCGCCGCTGCACCCGGGACAGCTCCTCCAGCTGGCGGATCTGCGCCTGGAGGGCATTGGCCATCCGGTTGAACGACTCGCCGAGGCGGGCGATGTCGTCCGTGCCGGTGACCTTCATCCGCTCTTCCAGGTGCCCGTCGGCGAGCCGCTCGGAGATGCCGGCGGCCATCCGGACCGGGGTGACCACCTGGCGCACCACGACCCAGGCGATGCCGCCCATCAGGATCACCACGAACACGCCGGCGGTCGCCAGGGTGCCGGTGATCAGGTCGAGGGTGTCGGTCTCCTGGCCGAAGGAGAACACGTAGAACATCTGGTAGCTGTTGCCGGCCGGGCCGGTGAACTGCATGCCGAGGGCCAGCCCGGGCTCGGTCCGCTCGTCGGCCCGGTGGATCCGGGCCGGCTGGTCGAACATCTGGCCGGGCTCGGAGTGGACCCTGTCCCGCAGGGTGTCGGGGACGCTGCTGGGCAGGATGTCGCCCGAGAAGCGCGGCGCGAAGCCGTTCTCCGGGACGATGGCGTCGGTGCCGGCGGCCATCGCGATCACCGAGTAGACGGTCTGCCCGCTCGCGGCCAGGTCGTTGACCTGGCGCAGCAGCCAGGTGCCGGTCTCCTCGATGGTGGGGTCGGGCGTGGCGCCGACCCGCAGCCGCTGGTCCTTCGCCTCGTCGATCTTCTTCAGTTCCGCCTGGAACCCGATCCTGGCCTGCTCGCGGGCGGCCGCCATCTTGGTGCCGAGCAGGCCGGTGCGCACCTGCGCCATCACGACCACGCCGAGCACCAGGACGACCGCGATGGACGCGAGCAGCGAGACCGCCACCACGCGCAGCTGGATCGACCGGCGGTACAACGCCGTCACCCGGCGCGCGGGCCGACGCAGCTGACGGGTCAGCAGCGCGAACGCGGCCGCCCGGCGCCGGCGGCGGGTGGTCGAACTCAGCACGGACCCGCGAACCGCGTCGGCCCCGTCGGTCGCGGAACCCGACGGGGCTTCGTCAGCCAGGTGCGTCACGTCAGCTGGGTCCGGCCTTGTAGCCGACGCCACGGACGGTCACCACGATCTCGGGGCGCTCCGGGTCCTTCTCGATCTTGGACCGCAGGCGCTGCACGTGGACGTTGACCAGGCGGGTGTCCGCCGCGTGCCGGTAGCCCCAGACCTGCTCCAGCAGCACCTCGCGGGTGAACACCTGCCAGGGCTTGCGGGCCAGCGCGACCAGCAGGTCGAACTCCAGCGGGGTCAGCGGGATGCCCCGGCCGTCCCGCTTCACCGAGTGGCCGGCCACGTCGATCACCAGGTCGCCGATGGTCAGCTGCTCGGGCGTCGGCTCCTCGGCACGGCGCAGCCGGGCACGCACCCGGGCCACCAGCTCCTTGGGCTTGAACGGCTTGGTGACGTAGTCGTCGGCACCCGACTCCAGGCCCACCACGACGTCGACCGTGTCGGTCTTCGCGGTCAGCATGACGATCGGAATGCCGGACTCCGCCCGGATCTGCCGGCAGACGTCGATACCGTCCCGACCGGGCAGCATCAGGTCGAGCAGGACCAGGTCCGGCTTGGTCTCCCGGAACGCGGCTAGCGCCCTGTCTCCATCCGCGACGAAAAACGGCTCAAAACCCTCACCACGCAGCACGATACCGAGCATCTCGGCCAGTGCGGAGTCGTCATCAACGACGAGGACGCGTCCCTTCATGCGTCCATCCTCTCATTACCGCATTGTGACCTGCCGCACAGCAGTGCCAATGCTCCACAACGGCCAACTCCCCCCACCGGTTAATTCCGGCCATACCGGGCGAATGTGCCCGGCCGGAACACCTTCGAACGGTCCACGGCCCACCGCCCGACCACCGGAAGGCCCCCGTTTCCGATCAGCGGCCGGATACCCATGGGGCCTCCCCAGGCCCCATGGCACGATGGGCGCTGCGCGCGGGCGAAAGATCCGCCCGGAACCGCGCCCGTGACGCCCCTCCGAGGAGCAGTGATGACCGACACTCCGGGCTGGGCCTCGCCCGGCTCGCCCGAGCCGCCCCGCGACGACGCCCGGCCCCCGGCCGACGCGCCCGCCGCCGTGCCCGGGCCGTCGGCACCACCGCAGGGCGCCCCGGCCCCCGGCTGGAACGGCCAGCAGGCCCGGCCCGACTGGAGCCGGCCCGCACCGGGCGGCCACCACCCCTACGGCTGGGGCGCTCCGCAGAGCCCCAAGCCCGGCGTCATCCCGCTGCGCCCGCTCGGACTCGGCGAACTCCTCGACGGCTCCGTCGCCACCATCCGCAAGCACTGGCGGACGACCCTCGCCCTCTCCCTCGGCATCGCCGTCGTCGAGCAGGCCGGCAACGTCGCCGCCCAGCTGCTGGTCAAGGGCAAGACCGGCCCCGCCACCCAGGTGACGACCATGCTCGCCTCGATGCCGCTGACGGTGCTGCTCGGCGTGGTCGCCACCGCGCTGCTCACCATGGTCGTCAGCCGCGCCGTCCTCGGGCAGTCCGCGACCGCCGGGGACGCCTGGCGCGACGCCCGCCGCCGGCTGCCGCAGCTGCTCGGGCTGACCCTGCTCACCGGCCTGATGTCCGGCGGCGTGGTGCTGCTCGGCTTCAGCCCCTGGTACTTCTACGCCACCGGCTCGGCGGGCGACCCCGGGACGGAGGCCCTCCTCTTCCTCGTCGGCATCCTGACCATCCCGGTCGGGTTCTGGCTGTGGATCCGGTTCAGCCTGGCCGCCCCCGCCCTGATGCTGGAGAAGCAGGGCGTGCGGACCGCACTGTCCCGCTCCCGGCGCCTGACCCTCGGCTCCTGGTGGCGCATCTTCGGCATCTCGCTGCTCGGCGAGGTGCTGACCTTCATCGTCGCCATGGTCATCGCGATCCCGTTCCGCTTCGCCGGACTCGTCCTCGGCTTCAGCGACTTCGACCGCCAGGTCGACCTCACCGCGGCCCACGAGCCCACCGCGATGCTGATCACCACCGCGATCGCCGGCATCATCGCCGCGACCCTCACCATCCCCTTCCGGGCCGCCCTCGGCGTCCTCATCTACATCGACCAGCGGATCCGCCGCGAGGCCCTGGACATCGAACTCGCCCGCGCCGCCGGCCTCGCCGAGCCCGGCGCCACCGGCTGGGGCGACCAGGCCGGCCGACCCCCCGCGAGGCGCTGACCCGGATGCCTACCTGGGGGGACAGGCTCCTCGTCGCGGACGGCGCCCCGGTCACCGTCCCGCGTGACCCGGCCCGCGACGCCGCCCGCGACGAGCTGCTCAACGCCGAGTACCACAAGCACGACCCGAGCGTCCTGGAACGGGTCATGACCTGGCTCAACGACCACATCACCGACGCGCTCGACAGCATCTCCGGCAACGGCACCAGCGGCACCACCGGCCTGGTGCTCTTCCTGATCGTCGCCCTGCTGATCGGCGCCGCCCTCTGGTGGCGCCTCGGCGCTCCACGGCGCGCGGCCCGCACCGTCCTCGACGTCTACGGCGTCGAAGGACCGCGCGGCGCCGGCCAGTACCGGGCCGACGCCGAACGGCACGCCGCCGCCGGGCACTGGAACGAGGCCGTCCGCGCGCAGATGCGAGCCCTGGTCCGGGCCCTGGAGGAACGCACCCTGCTCGACGTCCGCCCCGGCCGCACCGCCGACGAGGCCGCCACCGAGGCCGGCCGGGCCCTGCCCGACCACGCCGCCGCCCTGGCCGCCGCCGCCCGCACCTTCGACGACATCGCCTACGGCGAGCGCACCGCAGACCAGGCCGCGTACCAGCTGCTGCGCGAGCTCGACCGGACCCTGGAACGCGCCCGCCCGGCCCTGGGAGGAGCGGCATGACCAGCACCACCCCCGCGCCGCCCGCGCCGCAGCCGCCCGCCGTCCCTGCCCCCGACGGGACGGCCACGACCAGCCTCGCCCTCACCGGCCGCGGCCTCTGGCGCCGGGCCCGCTGGTACCTGCTCGTCCTCGCCATCCTGCTGATCGGCGCCACCGCCGTGGCCGCCCTCGGCCAGGACCGCCGCTACCCGCCGCTCGACCCGCGCTCCTACGACCAGGACGGCACCCACGCCGTCCTCGCGCTGCTCGAACACCAGGGCCTCAAGGCCGACCTCACCACCGACCTCATCAGCCACCCGGGCGGCGCCGACACCCTCGTCCTGCCCGAACCCGACCTGCTCGGCCCCGCCGAACTGCGCGCCGTCGCCGCAGCCCGGCACAGCCGGCTCGTCCTCATCGCCCCCGGTCCGGCCGCACTCAGCGCCCTGGCCCCCGGCATCCGCCCCTCCGACGAGGACGGCGGGCCCTCCTACGCCTCCGTCCGCAGCACCGCCGCACAGTGCCCGCTCACCGAGGCCGTGCGGGCCGGCAGCGCCGAGATCGGCGGGATGCTCTACACCAGCGGCAGCCGCGGCGCCGGCTGCTACCCGCGCGGCCACGGCTACCCGCTGGTCAGCGCCCCGACCGCCGGCGGCGACGTCATCGTGCTCGGCACCGGCGCCTTCCTGCACAACGAGCAGCTCGCCAAGGACGGCAACGCCGCCCTCGCCCTCGGCCTGCTCGGCTCCCAGCCCCGCCTCACCTGGCACCTGCCCGACTACAGCGTCCCGCCCGCCCAGGGCACCCGGGACAAGACCTTCGGCGACTACATCCCGGACGGCTGGCGCTGGGCCGGCTACCAGCTCGCCGCCGCGGCCGTCCTGACCGCCCTGTGGCGCGGCCGCCGACTCGGCCCGGTGATCAGCGAGAACCTGCCCGTGGTGGTCCGCGCCGCCGAGACCACCGAGGGCCGCGCCCGGCTCTACCGCCGCGCCAAGGCCCGCGGCCGCGCCGCCGAGGCCCTGCGCCGGGCCGCCGCGCACCGCCTCGCCCCCGCCCTGGGCGTCCCGCTCCACGCCGGCGCGCCCGACCCCGACACCCTGTGCGCGGCCGTGGCCGACCGCCTCCCCGAGCAGCCCGCCGGCGACGTCCGGGCCCTCCTCTTCGGCCCGCCCCCGACCGACGACGCCGCACTGCTGCGGCTCGCCGACGACCTCGACGCCCTCGAAAGGCAGGTACGGAACCCGTGACCGAACAGGCCACCGCCACCCCGTCCAGCACCCCCGGCGCGGCGGCTGCCACCCCGGGCACCCCCGACACCGCCGTCGACCCGCGCGCCGCACTCACCGCCCTGCGCGCCGAGATCGGCAAGGCCGTGGTCGGCCAGGACGCCGCCGTCACCGGCCTCGTCGTCGCCCTGCTCTGCGGCGGCCACGTCCTGCTGGAGGGCGTCCCCGGCGTCGCCAAGACCCTGCTGGTCCGCACCCTGTCCACCGCGCTCAACCTGGACACCAAGCGCATCCAGTTCACCCCCGACCTGATGCCCGGTGACGTCACCGGCTCCCTCGTCTACGACGCCCGGACCGCCGAGTTCTCCTTCCAGCCCGGCCCGGTCTTCACCAACCTGCTGCTCGCCGACGAGATCAACCGCACCCCGCCGAAGACCCAGGCCGCCCTGCTGGAGGCCATGGAGGAGCACCAGGTCACCGTCGACGGCGTGCCGCGCGCACTGCCCGTCCCGTTCCTGGTCGCCGCGACCCAGAACCCGGTCGAGTACGAGGGCACCTACCCGCTGCCCGAGGCCCAGCTGGACCGCTTCCTGCTCAAGCTGGTCCTGCCGCTGCCCGACCGGGACCAGGAGTTCCAGGTCCTGTCCCGGCACGCCGCCGGCTTCGACCCCCGCAACCTCGCCGCCGCCGGCGTCCGCCCGGTCGCCGGGCCCGCGCACCTCGCCGCCGCCCGCGAGCAGATCGCCAAGCTGACCGTCTCCCCCGAGATCCTCGCGTACATCGTCGACCTCTGCCGGGCCACCCGGCAGTCCCCGTCGCTGTCCATCGGCGTCTCGCCGCGCGGTGCCACCGCCCTGCTGGCCGCCTCCCGCGCCTGGGCCTGGCTCGCCGGCCGCGACTACGTCACCCCCGACGACGTCAAGGCCCTGGCCCTGCCCACCCTGCGGCACCGCGTCGCGCTGCGCGCCGAGGCCGAGATGGAGGGCGTCACCGCCGACTCCGTCATCCAGGCCGTCCTCACCCAGACGCCCGCCCCCCGCTGAACCACCCGTTCCCGAAGGAGCGCACCGCATGGCCCTCACCGGGCGAACCGCCCTGCTCGCCGCGCTCGGCACGCTCGTCGTGGGCCTGTTGCTGCCGTCCTGGGCCGGGATCGGCCTCGTCACCGGCACCGTGCTGCTCGCCGCCGTGATCGACCTGGTGCTCGCCGCCCCCGTCCGCAGCCTGGAACTCGGCCGGGGCGGCGACACCACCGTCCGGCTCGGCGAACCCGCCTCCGTCGAACTGACCGTCACCAACCCCTCCGGGCGGCCCCTCCGAGCCCGGATCCGCGACGCCTGGGCCCCGTCCGCCTGGCGGCCGGGCACCGCCGAGGCCGCCTCCCGGCACACCCTGCACGTCCCCGCCGGCGAGCGGCGCCGGGCCGTCACCGCACTCACCCCGACCCGCCGCGGCGACCACCACGCCCGGCGGGTGACGGTCCGTTCGCTCGGGCCACTCGGCCTGGCCGGCCGCCAGGGCTCGCACCACCTGCCCTGGACGGTCCGCGCCCTGCCCCCGTTCAACAGCCGCAAGCACCTGCCCTCCCGGCTCGCACGGCTGCGCGAACTCGACGGCCGCACCTCCGTCCTGACCCGCGGCCAGGGCACCGAGTTCGACTCCCTGCGCGAGTACCTGCCCGGCGACGACGTCCGCTCCATCGACTGGCGGGCCAGCGCCCGCCGCAACACCGTCGCCGTCCGCACCTGGCGCCCCGAACGCGACCGGCACATCCTCGTCGTCCTCGACACCGGCCGCACCTCCGCCGGCCGGGTCGGCGACGCACCCCGCCTCGACGCCGCCCTCGACGCCGCCCTGCTGCTCACCGCCCTCGCCACCCGCGCCGGCGACCGCGTCGACCTGCTCGCCCACGACGCCCGCAAGCGCGCCGCGGTCGCCGGCAGCTCGCCCAGCGAGATCCTGCCGGCCTTCACCCACGCGATGGCCTCCCTCCAACCCGCCCTGCACGAGACCGACATGCGCTCACTGGTCTCCACCGCCCTCAAGATGGCACCGCACCGCTCGCTGATCGTCCTGCTCACCGGCCTCGACACGGCCCCGGTCGAAGACGGCCTGCGCCCGCTGCTGCCGCTCCTCACCAAGCGCCACGAGGTGGTCCTGGCCTCCGTCGCCGACCCCCACCTGGACGCCCTCGCCGCCGGGCGCGGCACCCTGGAGGCCGTCTACGGCGCCGCCGCCGCCGAACAGACCCGCGCCGACCGCCGTGCCACCGCCGACCTCCTCAGCCGCCACGGCGTCACCGTCCTCGACGCCTCCCCCGCCCAGCTCGCCCCCGCCCTCGCGGACACCTACCTCACCCTCAAGGCCGCCGGCCGCCTCTGAGCCCTCGCCGTACGGACGGTCCCGTCTCTTGGTCCCGTTCCTTCAACGGGCAGGCCGTGGTGACGCGGCGTCACCCACCTGGTCCGTCAGCGACGCCGACGGGCGTTGAGCCGGGCGGCCTGGCGCGTCAGGTGGTCGCGCTCGGCGAGGTTGGGGGCCCGGTGGGCCGCCTCGGCGTACAGCCGGGCCGCCGTCTCCAGGTCGCCGTCGCGCTCGTGGAGGTACGCCGCCACCGCCGTGTGGCGGGGCAGCGAGCCGTCCAGCTCCCCGAGTGCCGCCAGCCCGGCGCGCGGTCCGTCGGCCTCACCGACGGCCACCGCGTGGTTGAGCCGGACGACCGGGCTCTCGGTCAGGCGGGCGAGCTCGTCGTACCACTCGACGATCTGCACCCAGTCGGTCTCCTCGGCGGTGAGCGCGTCGGCGTGGAGCGCCGCGATGGCGGCCTGGGCCTGGAACTCGCCCAACCGGTCGCGGCCGAGGGCCGCTTGCAGGATCCCGACGCCCTCGGCGATCAACCCGGTGTCCCACCGGCCACGGTCCTGCTCGGCGAGCGGCACCAGGCTCCCGTCGGACGCGGTCCGGGTCCCGCGCCGGGCATGGTGGAGCAGCATCAGGGCGAGCAGCCCCGCCACCTCGGGGTGGTCGATCGCCTCCGCGAGCTGCCGGGTCAGCCGGATGGCCTCGGCGGCGAGGTCGACGTCCCCGGAGTAGCCCTCGTTGAAGACCAGGTAGAGCACGCGCAGCACGGTGGCGACGTCGCCGGGCCGGTCGAACCGCACCCCCGAGACGGTCCGCTTGGCCCGGCTGATCCGCTGCGCCATGGTCGCCTCGGGCACCAGGTAGGCCTGGGCGATCTGGCGGGTGGTCAGCCCACCCACGGCCCGCAACGTGAGCGCGACCGCCGACGACGGCGTCAACGACGGGTGCGCGCACAGGAAGTAGAGCTGGAGCGTGTCGTCCACCGCGGACGCGGGCCCCGGCTCCGGTTCCTCCTCGACCCGGTCCTCGCGTCGGCGGCGGGCCGCGTCCGCCCGGGCCCCGTCGAGGAACCGGCGCCAGGCCACGGTGACCAGCCAGCCCTTGGGGTCCCGCGGCGGGTCGGCCGGCCAGACGCGGACCGCCTCGACCATCGCGTCCTGCACGGCGTCCTCGGCCGCCGCGAAGTCGGCTCCGCGGCGGACGAGGATACCGAGCACGCTCGGCGCGAGGCTCCGGAGCAGGACTTCGTCCACCGGGGAGGTCACTCGGTGACGGTGGGCGGCGCGGCCAGGAACGGACGCAGCTCCAGCCACTCGTGGATCGGCCGCCCGCCCGCCCCGGGAGCGGCCGACAGTTCCCCGGCCAGCTGGACGGCGCGCTCGTAGCTGTCGACGTCGATCACCATCCAGCCGGCGATCAGGTCCTTGGTCTCGGCGAACGGGCCGTCGGTCACCGGCGGGCGCCCTTCGCCGTCGTACCGGACGAACGTCCCCTCGGGAGCGAGTGCCTGGCCGTCGACGAACTCGCCGGTCTTCTCCAGCCGGTCCGCGAAGTCCTGCATGTACCGCACGTGCGCCGAGATCTCCTCGGGCGTCCATCGGTCCATGGGCACGTTGTTGACCGGAGCCGGGGCGCCTCGGTAGTGCTTGAGCAGCAGGTACTTGGCCATGATGTTCTCCTCGGTGCTGGTGCGACCCATTGTGGCCGCGTCCACCCCGGGGACGGAGCCAGCCACGGGTTCTCGACATGGCCGGCCGAACTTTTTTGAACTTTCGTGGGGACTTTCGTGGGGACTTTCGTGGGGCCCTGGTGAGGTGCTCCCGTGGGCCGGAAATGCAAAGAACCCCCATCCGGTTTCCCGGATGGGGGTTCTCTGTGAATGATTGTTCGGCGGCGTCCTACTCTCCCACAGGGTCCCCCCTGCAGTACC
>NZ_JBHWIJ010000082.1:0-6022 GCF_042732255.1 Kitasatospora sp. NPDC059803
GTCGTATGCCTCATGGCCGGGCGATGGGCATCACGATCTGGGCCCCCCCCGGGGGCAAGCCCATGTCGACGCGGCCGGCGGGGCGCCACAACCCCGGGAAACCCCCCCCGGCGGGGGGGGGTCGCGGGGTGCGGGGGAGGGGGCGGGGCGGCCGCGCGGTGCGCCGTCCGGAGGGCCGGGTCAGACGATCCGGGACAGGTACCCGTTGTCGACCAGCCAGAGCACGTTCAGCTTGGCCGGGCCGCCGGGCACCAGGGCCGCGTCGAGCTGGTACTGCAGGCCCCAGCCGGGCTGGCCGAACCACGGGGCGATCGGGCCGGCGTGCACCTTGAAGGGCTTGACCACCTTGTAGTCGTGGTAGTTGCAGCCCGCCGGCGGGGTGCCGTCGAGGCTCTGCGGCGGGATGGAGCGGGTGGAGTAGGGCAGCCCCTCGGGGGCGAGGAAGGCGCCGTACTCGCTGCCGTAGCGGTCGATGTTCTGGTTCGGGTAGAGCGTGAGATCGAACTCGACCGGGGTGCCGTCGGGCAGGGTGACGTAGCCGTCGGACGGCGGGTAGATCCAGCCGCCGGCGCCGTTGTTGCCGGCCGGGTCGTAGTAGGTGGTGAGGAACTGCTGCTCGCTCAGGGAGCCGGTGCGCTGGTAGCCGACGAGTTCCCGGCCGACCCGGCCGGTGGTGGGCAGCTCGGCGGGGCCGAGCCGCTTGTCACCCTGGTGGAAGTCGGCGGAGCACTCGTCGGGGGGCGTGGCGGCCCGGGCGGAGCCGCCCGCGGTGGAGGTGCCCGCAGTGGCGGTGTCGGCCGCGGCGGCCGGGATGCTCGGGGCGATCAGGGCGGCGGCTGCGGCGAGTGGCGCGACGAGCAGGCGAAGGCGAAGGCGCACGGTGTCTCCGTCGTGAGGGGGTCGCACGGAGGGGGCGTCCCGCTCACCCTCCGTGTCCGTTTCGACACCAGGCAAGCGGATCAGCTGATCATCCGTCAACACGACCAGGCCGAAGGCGCACCGAATTCCCCGGTTCCGGCCAACCCCGGGACGCCGGACCGGTTCACCCGAAAGACTGGGCGGTCCGGCATCGACCCCGGCGCGCCGCGCAACCGCCCGTCAGCGCCCCGGCGCGACCCGCCCGATCAGGTGGAGCAGCCGGTCGAGGGCGTCGTTGGAGTTGGGCTCGGTGAGGTTGACCATGAGCCGGAACGCCACCTTCAGCAGCGCCGGGTGGCCGAGCCCGGCGGCGCCGGCCGCGCCGAGCAGCCTGGGCCGGCCGAGCAGGTCGGCGGCGAGGCGGCCGAGCGCGAAGTAGCCGGCGTAGGCGGAGCGCAGCGCCTGCGGGTAGGCGCGCAGGGCCAGTTCGCGGCCGCGGTCGGTGCGCCGGGCGAGGGCCTGGACGATGGTCTCGGCGGCGTAGCGGCCGGATTCCATCGCGTAGGCGATGCCTTCGCCGGTACCGGGGCTGACCGTGCCGCCGGCGTCACCGATGAGCAACAGGCCGTCGGCGTAGTGGGGTTGGCGGTTGAGGCCCATCGGGAGGGCGGAGCCGCGGACGGGCTCGGTGACGGCGTCGGGGGTGTAGCCGTACGCGGGCGGCAGGCTGTCGCACCAGCGGCGGAGCAGGTCGCGCCAGTCGAGGTCTACGTGGGCGGTGTCGAGGACGCCGAGGCCGACGTTGGCGGTGCCGTCGCCCATGCCGAACACCCAGGCGTAGCCGGGCAGCAGGCGGCGGGCGGGGTCGCCCGGGTCGCGCAGGTCGAGCCAGGCCTCCAGGTAGCGGTCCTGGTGGCGGGGGGTGGTGAAGTAGGTGCGGTAGGCGACGCCCATGGCGCGGTCGGTGCGGCGGTAGCGCTTCATCGCGACGGAGAGGCGGGTGGAGTTGCCGTCGGCGGCGACCACGACCGGCGCCTGGTAGCTGACGGGCCGGCGTTCGTCGCCGAGCTTCGCGGTGACGCCGGTGATCCGGCCACTCCGCTCGTCCACCAACGGGCCTGCCACGTTGGCCCGTTCGATCAGCCGGGCGCCGGCCGAGGCGGCCCGGCGGGCGAGCAGTTCGTCGAAGTCGGCGCGCCGGCGGACGAGTCCGTGGCCGGGGTAGGCGGACAGCTCGGGCCAGTCGAACTCCAGCGCGCGCCGGCCGGAGATCAGCCGCAGCCCCTGGTTGTGCAGCCAGCCGGCCTGCTCGGAGACGTCGATGCCGAGGTCGGTCAACTGCTTGACGGCGCGCGGGGTGAGGCCGTCGCCGCAGACCTTCTCGCGCGGGAACGCGGACTTCTCCAGCAGCAGGACGTCCAGGCCGGTGCGGGCGAGGTGGTAGGCGGCGGTGGAGCCGGCCGGGCCGGCGCCGACCACGATGACGTCGGCGTCCTCCTCGGTCCGGGCGGGCCGGGGGGCCCGGCCGCCGTCTGCGGGCACCTGCTGCTCTGGGCCGGGCATCACGCACTCCCACGGGGTCGGATCGGCTGCGGGCCCGACGGGGCCGCAGGGGGCCCCGGACGGACTCGGACGGACTCGGACAGGGCCATTCGGACAGGTTCGTTCGGACGGGGCCATTCGGACACGGCCGGACTCGGCGGTCCGAGACGGACGATAGAGAACCACGGCACCCGCCCGCCGCCCCGACACGCGGGCCCGCCCCGATGACCGGTCAATACCGGCCACCGGGGCGGGCGCGCGGTCACCCGCCGGTTCGGAGCCCGCCGTTGACCACCGCGCCGGAAACGGCGCCCGGCCCGTCGGCGGGCCGCCGTCCGGCACGCTCCCCCGGGAGACCACGGAGCCCCTGCCTCCGACGGCGGTGTCGGAGGCAGGGGCTCTGGGGAACTGCTGCGGCGGCGTCAGGGGTTGAGCGCCAGCACCACGTAGGCGGCCAGCACGGCGAGGTGCACGGCGCCCTGGAGCGGGGTGGCCCGGCGCGGGATGACCGTCAGGGTGCCGAGCACGATGGTCAGGGTCAGCAGCACCATGTGCGCCGGGCCGAGGCCGAGGACGAGCGGGCCGGAGAGCCAGGAGGAGGCGATCGCGACGGCCGGGATGGTCAGGCCGATGCTGGCGAGCGCCGAGCCGAGGGCCAGGTTGAGGCTGGTCTGCACCCGGTTGCGCAGGGCCGCGCGCAGCGCCGCGATGGTCTCCGGCAGCAGGACGAGCAGGGCGATCACGACGCCGACGACGGAGTGCGGCAGTCCGGCGTCGTCCACGGCGTGCTCGATGGTCGGCGAGACGCCCTTGGCGAGGCCGACCACGGAGACCAGGGCCACGCCGAGCAGCAGCAGGCTGATCCAGGCGGCCTTGGCGGTCGGCGGCGCGGCGTGGTCCTCCTCGTCGAGCACCCGGCCCTCGGGGGTGACCGGCAGGAAGTAGTCCCGGTGCCGGAAGGTCAGGGTGGTCACGAACAGCCCGTACAGCACGATCGAGGCGGTGGCCGCGAAGACCAGCTGGGTGGTGGAGAACTGCGGGCCCGGGGAGCTGGTGGTGAAGGTCGGCAGCACCAGGCTGAGGGTGGCGAGGGTGCCGATGCAGGCGAGCGCGGCGCCGGTGCCCTCGGCGTTGAAGACGGCGGTCCGGTACTTGATCGCGGCGACCAGGATGGACAGGCCGAGGATGCCGTTGCAGGTGATCATCACGGCGGCGAACACGGTGTCCCGGGCCAGGGTGGCGGACTTGGAGCCGCCGTCGGCCATCAGCGTCACGATCAGCGCGACCTCGATCACGGTGACCGCCACCGCGAGCACGAGCGATCCGAAGGGTTCCCCGACCCGGTGTGCGATCACCTCGGCATGGTGCACGGCGGCGAGCACGGCGCCGGCCAGGAAGCAGGCGACGACGCCCACCACCCAACCGGGCAGGTCCCGGTGCCAGGTCAGGGCGAGGACGACGAACGACACCACCGGAACGACGACGGTCCATTGCGCGGTGGCCGCGCGGAGCTTCGTGATCATGCCGCCGAGCATCCCAGACCGGGGGCCGCCCACCCGGCTGACCGCGCCGGGATACGGGGGGATGTGGTACAGGTCATCCCGTTTTGCCCGCTCACCCACCGTAGTCGGCGAGGTACCGGAGCACCTTGTCGACGTGCGGGCGGACCCGTTCCGGGACACCTTCGGCGGCCGCCACCGTCTTGTCGCTGGTCCGGTAGGCGGCGGTGACCAGGGCCGGCAGGTCGCGGGTGAAGCCCCGGTGCTTGAGCTGCTGGTCCAGCCAGCAGACGTAGTTGCCCATCGCGGCGATCGCGTCGCCCGGGTCCAGGTAGGACTTGGGGCCGTCGTGGGCCGCGGCCTTCGCCCAGGCGTCGAAGACGGCGGGCGTCCACATGGCGATGCCGTACTCGCCGGTCTCGGGGCGGGCCGCGTTCGGGTCGAAGCCGCTCTCGGCCTTGAGCATCGCGGCCAGCAGCACCGGGGTGATCTCGGGCTCGGGGCAGCGCCGGGCGGCGTCCTCGATCATGCCGCGGTAGGCCACCGGGACGTCGGAGCCGGCCGGGATCGCGCCGGGCAGCGGGGGCGCGGCCGGGCGGGCGGCCGACCCCGCGGCGGGTGCTGCCGCGCCACTCTCCGCGGCCTCCGGCTCGGGGGCCCCGGTCAGGACGAGGACGGTGGCGGCGCAGGCCAGCAGGCCGGTGGCGGCCCGCAGGGCGGCGCCGCGGCGGCAGGCCGGACGCGCGACGGCCCGGGCGACCAGCGCGGCGAGGTCGGTGCGGGCCCGCTCCTCCCGCCCGGGGGCCAGGCAGGCGGTGACCACGGCCCGCCAGGGCCCGGGCAGCGCCTCGTCCAGCCGCAGCGGCGCCGCGCCGCGCGCGTACGCCTGGGCGGCCAGCGAGCGGGCCCGGGCGGTGGCGCCGAGGAACGGGTGCAGGCCGCCGGTGAGCACCTGGTGGGCGATCACCCCGAAGGCCCAGATGTCGGCGCTGGGGCGCACCGCGACGCCGCGCGCGCCGGTGCGCTCGGACCACCACTCGGGCGGGACGTGGTCGGGCGAGCCGAGCGGCGGCGCGTAGGCGTGGGTGCCCTCCAGTTCGGCGGTGAGGCCGAAGTCCGCGATCTTGGCGGTGCCGTCGGACATCAGCAGGATGTTGGCCGGTTTGAGATCCCCGTGCACCCAGCCGCCCCGGTGCATGTGGGTGAGCCCGGCGCAGACCTCGGTGAGGACGCGTTCGGCACCGGGCACCGGGGCGCCGGGGCGGGCGGCGGCGAGGACGTCCTGGAGGCTGCGGGCGGCGCGTTCCATCACCAGGGCGACGGCGCCGTCCAGGCCGGGGTGGGCCGGGTCGTCGACGACCGTCACGGCGAGGGTGCGGATCAGGTGGGGGTGGTCCGCGCGGCGGCTGAAGCGCATCTCGCTGCGGGCGACCTCCGTCATGGTCCGGCGCTGGCCGGGGCTGAGCCGGGCGGGGCTGAGCAGTTTGACGGCGGCCGGGGTGCCGTCGGGGCCTTCGGCCGCGTACACGCTGCCCCAGGCGCCGGCCCCGAGGTAGGCGCCGGTGCGGTAGCCCGCGAGCCGGTAGCCGGCCGGCACCTCGAACTGCCGCTCCGGCAGGGGCTGGTCCTTCTCCGGCACCCGCTGCTCGGACGCCGGTTCGGCGGGTACCGGCTCGACGGGCGGCTGACCGACGGGCGGCTGACCGGCGGGCGGCTGGCCGGCGGGCCTCACGGTCGGGCGACCGGGCGCCGGGGCGGGAGCAGGGCCAGGTGCTCCTCCCGGACGAGGTCGAACTTCAGTGCCAGGGCCGCGAGTTCCTCGCGCTTGCCGCCGCCGGGTCCGTCCTCGTACGGCTCGCGCAGCCGCAGCTTCGTCCACACCAGGTAGTCGATGTGGTAGTTGACCGCCGAGCGGGTCAGCCCGTGGCAGGAGGGCAGGGCGCGCAGCCGGGCCAGCACGTCCGTCACGCCGGGGACGACGGCGGCGGAGGGCGAGCGCAGCCGGGGCTCGCAGAGCGCGAGCAGCACCAGGAAGTACTTGGCGGTCGGGGGGGGGGGGAGCGGGGGGTGGGGGTTTTGTCCCACCGCGCCCCCGGGCCGGAGCGCCACGGACGCTAGGTTGT
>NZ_JBHWIJ010000082.1:6032-8429 GCF_042732255.1 Kitasatospora sp. NPDC059803
CACAATCATTTAGGTGGGGGGGGGGGGCCGGCGCCTGGTGTTCGGGTGGTCGTGCGCCCGCCCCGCCGCCTGGCCGACCCTCCAGGTACGCGTGTTGCGGGGCGAAGACCTTGAACGAGGCGGGTTCGCCGAGGGCGGGCAGCAGCACCCGGGAGAACTCGAACGGGACGGGCGCGCCGAGCCGGCCGGGCGCCACCTTGACGTGCTCGCCCGCGCCCTCCAGGTTCTCCACCACGTAGGTGGCGGAGGTGCTGAAGTTGGACAGCCGCCAGTAGTCCTCGGCGGCGGTGACCTCCCCCGCGCGCCGGGAGACGCCCTGGTCGGGCAGCGGGATGGGGGCCGGGCGGCCGGGCTCGCCGCGCCCGAACACCGCGGCCTCGCCGGGGCCCATCCGCAGCAGGCCGGGCGGTTCGCCGGGTGCCATCACGGGCCCCCGGTCGGGCAGTTGCACGATGACCGTGTCCACGCAGACACCTCCGCGGTTCGGGTCGATGCTAACGGCCCGATTCGCCCCGACGGCAGTTCGCCACTCGGACGAGTGAAGGGACACCGCCAACCCGGTCCGGGCGTCGCCGAGTTGCCCGCAGGCCTCCCACCTGGCGGTCCGTCGACCGCCCGACAGGCGGTTGCAGCACGTAGTTGAATGGTCACCTTGAGTGTGACGCAACACACACACGACATGACCACGTTCTGTGCAAGACTCATCTCAAGGAGTGAGATCCCCTTAATTTCCAAGGAGGTTCATATCATGCGCGCTCGGATCGCAGCTGTGACGATGATGGTGGCAGGGATAGCAGGCCTGGCGGCCGGACCGGCCATCGCGGCCCCGGCGACGACCGAGAACGAAGCGGCGGCCTGCGCCGCCGTGCTCAACACGCCCTGCATCTCGCACCAGCACGACGGCGAGGGCTTCTTCGGCGTCGCCCAGGTCTCCGCCGACTCGCGCCAGTTGACGATGGTTCAGGTCGAGGTGCGGACCCAGAAGGCCTGGGGCAGCCCGTGGGAGACGGTCGCCTCCGCGACCACCGTGCGCTTGGGCTCCGCGAAGGCGGTCACCCCACGCGTCGTCACCACCGACCTGCGGATCATCTGCGCCACCGCCGGCCCGGCGCTGGAGGCGGCCCAGCAGGTCACCACCTGTACCAACCCGTTCTGACGGGCGGCTCCCGACTCGCCCTGAGGGACCGCGCCGCTCCACCAGCACCGAGGTCCTCGATCGAGCCCGCCCCCCCCCCCCCCCCCCCCCGGGCGGGCCCCCCCCCCCGGCCCGGGCGGGCGCCCCCCCCCCCCCCCGCCCACGGGCTCACGCTGGCGCGGTATTTGTGTAAACCCCCCCGGGGCCCCCCCCCCCCCCCCCCGGCGCCCGGCCCGTCGGCATGTGCAGCCCCGCAGGCGGGCTCCCGGCGGTCCAGGGGCCGGCAGAGCGGCTCCGACCAGGGCCCGAGTGGACCTGGGGCACCCGTTCACGGCAAACTGGTCTAGACCTCAAGGGTCTAGACCAAGCACCCGGCTCAGAACGGTGGACCAGTATGGAAATCGTGATCGTCCCTGACGCCTCAGCGGCCGGCGAACTCATCGCCGCGGCGATCACCGATCTGCTGACCGGCAAGCCCGAGGCCCTGCTCGGCGTGGCGACCGGCTCGACGCCGCTGCCGATCTACCAGGCCCTCGCCGAGCGGGTCCGCGACGGCCGGCTCGACGCCTCCCGGGCGCGCATCTGCCAGCTCGACGAGTACGTCGGCCTGCCCGCCGGCCACCCCGAGTCCTACCGTTCGGTGGTGCTGCGCGAGGTCGTCGAGCCGCTGGGCCTGACCGAGGACTCCTTCCTCGGCCCGGACGGCAACGCGACGGACATCGCCGCGGCGGCCGCCGCCTACGACCGCGCGCTGGCCGCGGCCGGCGGCGTGGACCTCCAGCTGCTCGGCATCGGCACCGACGGCCACATCGGCTTCAACGAGCCCTGCTCCTCGCTGGCCTCCCGGACCCGGATCAAGACGCTCACCCGGCAGACCCGCGAGGACAACGCCCGGTTCTTCGACAGCCTCGACGAGGTCCCGCACCACGTCATCACCCAGGGCATCGGGACCATCCTGGAGGCGCGCCACCTCGTCCTGCTCGCCACCGGCGAGGCCAAGGCCGAGGCCGTCGCCCTCTCCGTCGAGGGGCCGCTGTCCGCCGCCGTCCCCGCCTCGGCGCTGCAGCTCCACCCGCACGCCACCGTGGTGGTCGACGAGGCCGCCGCCTCCGGCCTCAAGCTCGCCGGCTACTTCCGCGACACCTACGCCGCCAAGCCGGCCTGGCAGAAGCTCTGAGGTCGGAGGGGCCCGAGGAGTGTGCCGAACACCAGCCACCCGCCCCAAAACAACAAACGGAACAAACCAACCCCGCATGGAGGCA
>NZ_JBHWIJ010000082.1:8439-30401 GCF_042732255.1 Kitasatospora sp. NPDC059803
CCCGCCGCCTCCGCCCAAAAGCACCCCGCATAATACCCCCACACCAACCCCCACAACCCGGCATGTCATAACATCTTTGGTCGCCGGCCCCTTACGGTAGGCTTCCCCCTACCTAACGGGCCCGAACCGCATTCCTTTCCAGCAGCACCCGGCGGTCAGCGCCCGCGGAGCCAGTCGCCGAAGGCCGCCAGGGCGGGGCCCGGATCGCGGCGCCCCAGGCCGATCCGGAAGCGGTCGGCGGGGGCGGGCGTCAGGTCGGAGTGGAACATGCTCGCGGGCAGCAGCAGGACGCCCGCCTGCTCGACCAGCGCGGTGCAGAAGTCCTCGACCCCGTCCGCCCCGAGGTAGCGCGGGTAGGCGACGCAGCCGCCGTCCGGGGCGCGCCACTCGAAGAGGTCGCCGAACTCGGCGAAGAACGCGTCGAACCGCGGCAGGTTCTCCGCGATGATCGCGCGGTTGCGCGCCAGGATCTGCTCGCGGGCGTTGATCGCGATCCGGGCCAGCACCTCGCTCGGCGCCGAGTTGCAGATCGTGGTGTAGTGCTTGGCCCGCTCCAGCCGGGAGCGCAACTCCCGGTCGCGGCAGGCGATCCAGCCGATCCGCAGGCCGGGCAGGCCGAGCGACTTCGAGGTGACGTTGAGCGAGAGGGCGCGCGCGGAGAGGTCGGCGGCCTGCGGCAGCTCACGGGCCGGGTCGCGCTCCAGACCGCGGTAGACCTCGTCGGAGAAGAGCCGGATGCCGCGCTCGTCGCACAGCTCCACCAGCCGCGTGAAGTCGGCCGCGTCGATGACCTTGCCGGTCGGGTTGTGCGGGAAGTTCACCGACAGCACCCGGGTGTTCGGGCGCAGTGCGGCCGTGACCGCGTCGAGGTCGAGCGCCCAGTCGTCCTTCTCGTCCAGGGCGACGCCGGTCACCTCGCAGAGCGAGAGCGGGATGGTCTCGGCGGACTGGTAGTTGGGGGTCACCACCACGGCGTGGTCGCCCCGGTCGAGGAGCACCTGCATGGCGAGGTTGAGCCCCTCCTGCGCGCCGCCGAAGCAGAGCACGTCGTCGGCGTCGACCTCCTGGTACATCCCGGCGATGGCTCGGCGCAGCTCCGGATCGCCGTAGGTCTCGGTGTAGCCGAGGGCGAGGCCGTCCCAGGCCCGGCGGTCCTCGGGGCCGGCCAGGGCGAGGAGTTCGGCCATCGTCATGGTCTGGGCGTCGGAGGCGGCGAGGTGGTGGCGGGCGCTGAACTCCCAGCGCGAGAAGTAGGTTTCGAGCCGGAAGTCGGGGAGCCTGGTCATCTCTCTGTCACTCGCTCTCGTCGGCGCCGGCGTCGGCGTCTGTGTCGGGGTGCCGGGGCTCGGGGGCCTGCTTGAGCTCGGCGAGCAGGGTGTAGGCGGTCGAACGGGAGACCCGCAGTGCGGTGGCGACGGCCGGGACGGCGCGGCGGACGGCGAACACCCCGGCCTGGTCGAGTTCGCGCAGGACGGCGAGCCGGTCCTCGCGGCCGAAGCGTTCGAGCGGGCGGCCGTGCGCGCGGACGTAGCCGCCGATCACGTCGTTCATCCGCTCCGTCCAGTCGCGTTCGAAGAGCGGTTCGGGGCGGGGCGCGGTGGGCGCGGCGAAACCCGCCAGCAGGGCAGCGGCGTGCTCCAACGGGCCCCGGTCGAGGTTGACGCAGAGCACCGCCGAGGGCCGTCCGGCATCGTCGCGCAGCACGGCGCTGACGGAGGAGAGCCGGCGCCCGTCGGGCAGCAGCTTCTCGTAGGGCCCGTAGACGTCGGGGGCGGACGGGTCGAGGGTGTCCAGTTCGCCGAGCAGCGACGGGTCGCCGGGGGTGCGGGGGGTCATCGGGTTCCAGATGGCCAGCACCCGGTCGGCGGTGGCGTCGTGCAGCACCACCTCGGCGTACGGCCCGAGCAGCAGGGCCACGGCGCGGCAGACCGGTGTCCAGGTCCGGACGCGCGGGTCGGGGGTTTCGGTGGTCATGTTCGGACTGTACGTCCAGACCAGACGTTTGGTCCAGATGTTTCGTTCAGGCGTTTCCTTGAGGCGTTTCGTCCGGCCGTCCGGGCATCCGGCGCCTGCGGCGACGACGAAGGCCCCGCCGACGCCGGCGGGGCCTTCGGTGCTCGGGGAGGGTCAGTGGCAGGTGATCAGCAGTCCGAGGACGGCGGTGCAGCTGCGGGTGTCCCGGCTGGTGGCCGGGGTCGGGTCGGCGGGCACGCCGGCGGTGCGGGCCACCGTGACGTCGAAGCTGCGGATCAGGCTGAGCAGGCCGACCGAGATCGAGAAGTGCCGGGTGGTGCTCGCCCCCTTGGCGAGCGGCCCGGTGAGCTTGCAGGTGAGCTTGGTGCCCGCGATGGTGCAGTCGCTGGAGGTCGCCGCGAGGCCGGCCGGGAGGTCGGCGGAGACGGTGCCCGAGGTCAGCGTGTCGGGGCCCTGGCCGGTCAGCGTGACGGTGTAGTCGACCCGGCCGCTCAGCAGGTTGGACACCGGCGTGGCGGTCAGGGCGACGCCGAGGTGGGCGCTGGGGGCCGTGTAGCTGAAGCGGTCGGCGGCGACGGCGGCGCTGGTGCCGCCGGGCGCGGTGACCCGGACGTCCACCGGCCCGGTCACCGTGGTGGCGGGGGCGGTGGCGGTGCAGCTGGTCTTGGTGCAGTTGAAGGCGGTGGCGGCGCCCGCCGCGCCGAAGGTCACGGCGGTGGCGCCGTTCAGGTCGGTGCCGGTGACGGTCACTGTCGTGCCGCCGACCCCCGAGCCGCCGGACGGGCTGATCCCGGTGACGGCCGGGACGGGCAGCGGGAAGTCGAGCACGTCGACGGCGCCGCCGGTGAAGTCGGTGAGGTAGCCGCGCCGGCCGTCGCCGGTGATCGCCAGGCTGTACGGGCTCGCGCCGACCGGGACGGTCGCGGTGACCGTCCGGCTGGCGGTGTCCACCACGCTGACCGTGTTGTCGGCGTAGTTGGAGACGTACGCCGCGCTGCCGTCCGGGGCGAGCGAGACGGCGTACGGGCCGGCGCCGACGGCGACGGTGCCGACGAGCGTGTTGCCGGTGGTGTCGACCACGCTCGCGGTGGCGTCGTCGGCGTCGGCGGCCCACAGCCGGGTGCCGTCCGGGCTGAGCGCGAGGCCGAAGACGCTGTGGCCGACGGGAACGGTGGCGCTCACCGTGCTGCTCGCGGTGTCGATCACGTTCACCGCCTTCGCACCGGAGGCGGCGACGTAGAGCCGCTTGCCGTCCGCCGAGACGGCCAGCCCGTGCGGCTCGGCGCCGACCGGGACGGTGGCGGTGACCGTGTTGGTGGTGGTGTCCAGCACGCTCACCGTGTTGGCCCCGGCGTTGCCGACGTAGGCGCGCGAGCCGTCCGCGGAGAGCGCGAGGCCCCACGGCTGGGCGCCGACCGGGACGGTGGCCGTCACGGTGTTGCTCGTGGTGTCCACGACGCTGACGGTGCCGTCGAGGTGGTGGGTCAGGTACGCCCGGTGCCCGTCGGGGGACAGGGCGACCGCGTAGGAGCCGGTGCCGGCGGTGAAGGTGGCGGCCACCGTGTTGCTCGTGGTGTCCAGCACGCTCACGGTGCCGCTGCTCTGGCTGGTCACGTAGGCGTGGCCGCCGTCCGGCGTGAGCGCCACGCCCGCCGGGTAGGGCGCCACCGGCACGTGCGCCTTGACGGTCGGCGGCGGTGTGGCGGCCTCGGCGGTGGCGGGCTGCGACAGCAGTGCGGCCGTGGGCGCGGCTATCGCGGTCACGGCCGTCCAGGTGCGCCCGGGTGCGCGACGTGTTCTCACGAGTCTCTCCAGCATGGTCGGTCAAGGGATGCAACGCCGGTCGCTCCAGCCCCCTGCGGATCCGGAGCCGCACGAAGCGTAGAAGCCGGTATGACCATCCGTCAGGGACTGATCGGTAATGTCGCCAACTGTTCAGATTCGACCGATATTCGGACAGCAGCAGCCCGCCCCCCTCCCCGTCGCGACCGGGGGTCGGTCTGGGGCCGGGCGCGGGCCGGGCGCGGGCTGGTCTCGGGTGGGTCGGGGCCGGTCAGGGGCGGGGCGTGCAGGAAATTGGAGTTGTGGAGTCGTATTCGATAGCGTTTCGAACGTGAGGCTGACCAAGAGCACCGACATCGCCCTGCGGATCGCCATGCGGCTGGCCGTCCTGGGCGAGGACGCCAACCCGACCACCCGCGAGGTGGCCGAGGCGGTCGGCGTGCCCTACACCCACGCGGCGAAGGTGGTCAGCCGCCTGCAGCACCTCGGGGTGGTGGAGGCCCGGCGCGGACGCGGCGGCGGGCTGCTGCTCACCTTCGCCGGCCGGACCGGCTCGCTCGGCCTGCTCCTGCGCGAGCTGGAGGGGGTCGGCGACGTGGTCGGCTGCGAGGACGACCCGCCGTGCCCGCTGCGGGCCGCGTGCCGTCTGCGCGGTGCGCTGCGGACCGCCCAGGAGGCGTTCTTCGCCTCGCTCGACCCGCTCAGCATCGACGACCTGGTGGCCGCGCCCACCGGGCCCGTGCTGCTCGGCCTCACCACCAGACCCACCGCCTGATCCCCCACTCCCCATCCCCCATCCCCCCGGGGCCGGGCTCACGCACGGCCTTTAATACGAATCTCACATACCAGTTAGGAGCCGGACTGATGCTGTCCGCCAAGTCCGCCGAGGTCATCGAGGCCACCCTGCCCGTCGTGGGCGGCGCCATCGGGGACATCACCCCGCTCTTCTACGACCGGCTGTTCGCCGCCCACCCGGAGCTGCTGCGCGACCTGTTCAACCGCGGCAACCAGGCCAACGGCACCCAGCGGCAGGCGCTCGCCGGGTCGATAGCCGCCTTCGCCGGCGCACTGGTCGCCCACCCCGACCAGCGGCCGGACGCGATGCTCGCCCGGATCGCCCACAAGCACGTCTCCGTCGGAATCGACAGCAGCCAGTACCGGATCGTCCACGAGCACCTCTTCGCCGCCATCGTCGACGTGCTCGGCGAAGCCGTCACCCCCGAGGTCGCCGCCGCCTGGGACGAGGTGTACTGGCTGATGGCCAACGCCCTCGTCGCCGTCGAGGACCGGCTGCGCGCCGAGGTCGCCGCCGGCGGCGACCAGGCCGACCTCTGGCGCCCCTACACCGTCGTCGCCCGCTACCAGGAGACCGACACCGTCACCACCTTCCTGGTGCGCCCCGCCGACGGCGGCCCCGTCCCCGCCGCCCGACCCGGCCAGTACGTCTCGGTGCGCACCGAACTGCCCGACGGCGCCCGGCAGATCCGCCAGTACAGCCTCTCCGGCACCGCCGACGGCGCGCTGCGCTTCACCGTCAAGCGCGAGCCCGGCGGCGAGGTCTCCGCCCACCTGCACGACCACCTGCACACCGGCGGCCTCGTCCACCTCGCGCCCCCGCTCGGCGACATCGCCCTCGCCGACGGCGACGGGCCGGTGCTGCTCGCCTCCGCCGGCATCGGCAACACCCCGATGACCGCCATGCTCGACCACCTCGCCGCCACCGGCTCCCCCCGGCAGGTCGTCTCGGTACACGGAGACCGCGACCAGCTCACCCACGCCTTCCGCGCCGACCTCGCCCAGCTCACCGCCAAGCTGCCGAACGCCACCGCCCACGTCTTCTACGAGCGGCCGCTCGGCGACTGGCCCGCCGAGCGCACCGGCCTGGTCGACCTCTCCACCGTCGACGTCCCGGCCGGCACCACCGCCTACCTGTGCGGCCCGCTGCCCTTCCTGCGCGCCGTCCGCGAGCAGCTCCTCACGGCGGGCGTCCCGGCGGCGGACATCCACTACGAGGTGTTCGGCCCCGACCTCTGGCTCGCCTGAGACCCCCTGAGGTCCCCGACATCCCCCGGCCCGCTCGGTACGATCACGAGCGGGCCGGCCGGGGTCGCCGGACGAAAGGAGGGCCGATGCGGGTCGCACTGTTCGCCACCTGCGTCAACGACGCACTGTTCCCCGCCACGGCGGTCGCCACCGTCCGGCTGCTCGAACGCCTCGGCGTGACCGTGGACTTCCCCGCCGGGCAGACCTGCTGCGGGCAGCCGCAGTACAACACCGGCTACCGGCAGGCGTGCGAGCCGCTGCTGCGGCGCACCGCACGGTCCTTCGCCGGGTACGAGCACGTGGTGACGCCCTCCGGATCGTGCGTGGCCATGGTCCGGGACAACTACCCGCGGATCGGAGCCCGGGCCGCCGCCGACGGCCGGGGCGGCGAACTCGACTCCATGGCCGCCTCGTTGACGCCCCGGGTGTACGAACTGACCGAGTTCCTCACCGATGTGCTCGGCGTCGAGGACGTCGGCGCGCACTTCCCGCACACCGTCACCTACCACCCCTCCTGCCACGGCCTGCGGGTGCTCGGCCTCGGCGAACGGCCGCTGCGGCTGCTGCGCGCCGTCCGGGAACTGGAACTGGTCGAACTGCCCGGCGCCGAGGAGTGCTGCGGCTTCGGCGGCACCTTCGCCGTCAAGAACGCGGCCGTCTCGGCGGCCATGGCCGAGGACAAGATCGCCCACGCGCTCGGCACCGGCGCCCAAGTCCTGTGCGGCGCCGACAACTCCTGTCTACTGCACCTCGGCGGCACGCTGCGCCGCCGGGGCGCGGCACTGCGCCCGCTGCACCTGGCGGAGATCCTCGCCAGCACCGAGGAACACCCGTGGAGGCCCGCATGACCGGCACCTTCCTCGGCATGCCCGCCTTCCCGCAGGCGACCTCTGCGCAGGCGACCTTCCCGCAGGCCGCAGCGGAGGCCGTCCAGGACGAGCGGCTGCGCGCCAACCTGCGGCACGCCACCCACACCATCCGGGACAAGCGGGCCCGCGCCGTCGCCGAACTCGACGACTGGGCCGAACTGCGCGCCGCCGGCAAGGCGATCAAGGACCACACGCTGCGCCATCTCGACCGCTACCTCGTCCAGTTGGAGGAGGCCGTCACCGCGGCCGGCGGCATCGTGCACTGGGCGGCCGACGCCGAGGAGGCCAACCGGATCGTCGCCGACCTGGTCCGCGCCACCGGCGAAACGGAGGTCGTCAAGGTCAAGTCGATGGCCACCCAGGAGATCGGACTCAACGAGGCGCTCGCCGCCGAGGGGATCACCGCCTACGAGACCGATCTCGCCGAGCTCATCGTGCAGTTGGGCGACGACCGGCCCTCGCACATCCTGGTGCCCGCGATCCACCGCAACCGCGCCGAGATCCGGGAGATCTTCGCCGAACGGATGGCCGCCTGGGGCCGCCCCGCGCCCGAGGGCCTGACCGACTCCCCCGCCGAACTCGCCGAAGCGGCCCGGCTGCACCTGCGGGAGAAGTTCCTGCGCGCCCGGGTCGCGGTCTCCGGCGCCAACTTCATGGTCGCCGAGACCGGCACCCTGGTGGTCGTCGAGTCCGAGGGCAACGGCCGGATGTGCCTCACCCTGCCGCGCACGCTGATCTCCGTCGTCGGGATCGAGAAGGTCGTGCCGACCTGGCAGGACCTGGAGGTCTTCCTGCAACTGCTCCCCCGCTCCTCCACCGCCGAGCGGATGAACCCGTACACCTCGCTGTGGACCGGCACCACGGAAGGCGACGGCCCGTCCGCCTTCCACCTCGTGCTGCTCGACAACGGGCGCACCGCCGCGCTCGCCGACCAGGTCGGCCGCCAGGCGCTGCGCTGCATCCGCTGCTCGGCCTGCCTCAACGTCTGCCCGGTGTACGAGCGGGCCGGCGGCCACGCCTACGGCTCGGTCTACCCCGGCCCGATCGGCGCCATCCTGACACCCCAACTGCGCGGCACCACCAGCCCCTTGGACGCCTCGCTGCCGTACGCCTCCTCGCTCTGCGGGGCCTGCTACCAGGTCTGCCCGGTGGCGATCGACATCCCCGAGGTGCTGGTGCACCTGCGCGAGCGGGTCGCCGAGCAGGGCGGGCACCCGCTGGAGCGGGCCGCGATCGCGGCCGCCGGGTACGTGCTCGACCACCCGGCGGCGCTCGCGGCCGCCGAGCGGCTCGCCGGGCGCACCCGCGCGCTGCACCCGCGCCGGCTGCCCGGCCCGGGCCGGGCCTGGACCGACACCCGGGACCTCCCGGAGGTGCCCGCCGAACCGTTCCGCGACTGGTGGCGAAGGAACCGCTCATGACCGCACGGGAGTTCATCCTCGCCCGGATCCGCGCCGCACTCGCCGACCCCGCCCCCGGCCCTGACCCTGGCCCGGACCGGGACCCCGATCGGGACCGGGCAGCGGAGGAGCCGGTCGCCCGGGACTACCTGCGTACGCACAGCCCGGACGATCCGGCGGCCCTGCTCGACCTGCTGCACCACAACCTGGCCGACTACCGGGCCCGGGTGCACCGCTGCACCGAGGCCGAACTGCCCGCCGTCCTGGCCCGGTTGCTGGCCGAACGCGGCAGCCGCACGGTCGCCGTGCCGCCCGGCCTGCCGCCCGCCTGGCTCAGCGCCACCGCCGTCACGGCCGTCCCCGACGACGGCACGCTCACCGCCGCCCGGCTCGACGCCGTGGACAGCGTCGTCACCGGCTGCGCGCTCGCGATCGCCGAGACCGGGACGATCGTGCTGGACGCCGGACCGGGCCAGGGGCGGCGGCTGCTCACCCTCGTCCCGGACCACCACGTGTGCGTCGTCCGGACACCCGGGCAGGTCGTCGCCTCCGTGCCGCTCGCACTGCCCCGGCTCGACCCGGCCCGCCCGCAGACCTGGATCTCCGGGCCGTCCGCGACCAGCGACATCGAGCTCGACCGGGTCGAGGGCGTGCACGGCCCGCGCACCCTGGAGGTGCTGCTGGTCGAGGGCTGACCGGACCGCCGCGGCTCAGCTCATCGTCACGACGCTGTACCTGTCGTCCTGCGAGCTGTCCCAGGCGACCTGCACCCGGCAGTCGACCGGCCGCCCGGAAGCGGCCAGCCCCTGCCCCGCGATGGCCGCCGTCGGGTCGGCCAGCGTGCTGAACAAGCCGCCCGCCGGCGGGGCGCCGCCCGGTGCGAAGCCCAGGTCCGCGGGCGCGACGGCCGTGGGGTAGAACACCGCCCGGCCCGTGATCGTGTACGTCCCCCGGGTGGTGTCCTTGCGCTTGCGGCCGGGGATGACCGAGCACAGCGAGAAGGTGTCCTCGGCGCCGTCCGAGACGTTGCCCGCCGCGTCCACCGTCCACAGCTCCCAGTAGCGGGCGACCGTGGCGTGGGCGCTCGACCCCTTCGCGGTGATGTACGAGTCGATCCGGCTGCCCGACATCGCGTTCCAGTTTGTGCCGTCCCACTCCTCCACGGCGAAGACGCGGTTGATCTCCTGGATGATGACGCCCTGCTGGGGCGCGGCGACGCTCAACTGCCGCCTGCGCTCGAAGTAGCCGCACTCGCCTTCCAGGTCGTCGGCCGTCAGGTGGGTGAGCGCGATCTGCGTCGCCGGCCCGGCCCCGGGTGTGGGTGCCCGCTGGACCGGCGTCCCCGCGCCGCCGGCGGCCTCCTGGCCGTGCCGCTGCTGCTCGACCAGCCGGGCCACCGCGGCGTTGCCGAGGGTGCGTTGCAGGGGCAGGGCCGTCGTGGGGGACAGCGGGCCGGCGGCCGCGGCCTCCCGGGCGCCCTCGGCCGGGAGGTCCGCGCTCCGGCGCTCGGGCGCCGCCCTGCGCCGCCGCGCCGCCTCGTCCTCGGATGTGGACGCCTGATCGCGCATGTGGCCCTCCCGTCGGCACGGCACCGCCCCGGATGCCCTGACCAAGCTCTACCGGACGGCGGGGCGGCCGGGAAGGTCCGCGAGGGCAGCGCGGAGGGCAGTGCGGAGGGCAGTGCGGACGGCAGGGTCCGATTCAGGCGGGCCGCAGCTCCAGCGTGCAGCACTTGGCTCCGCCGCCGCCCTTCAACAGCTCCGAGACGTCCACCGGGACCGGCTGGTAGCCGTGCTCGACGAGCCGCCCGGCCAGGTGTTTCGCCGCCTCGGGCAGCAGCACCCGGCGCCCGTCCGAGACCGCGTTGAGGCCGAACACCTCGGCGTCGGCCCGGTCGGCGAGGAGCGCGTCCGGGTACAGGGTGCGCAGCACGGCCCGGCTGTCGGCGTCGAAGGCCTCCGGGTAGTACATGACGTGGTCGTCGGCGAGCACGGCCAGCGCCGTGTCCAGGTGGTAGAAACGCGGGTCGACCAGGGTCAGGCCGACCACCGGGACGCCGAAGAACTCGCCCGCCTCGGCGTGCGCGGCCCGGGAGGTGCGAAAGCCCGTCCCGGCGAGCACCCGGCCGCCGGCCACCAGGTGATCGCCCTCGCCCTCGTTGACGTGCCCGGCGCGCTGCACCTCGCGGTAGCCGTGCGAGCGGAACCAGGCCTGGTAGGCCTCGGACTCGGCGGCGCGCTCCGGGTAGCGGAAGGTCGCGACCAGCGCCCGGCCGTCCAGCACGGTCGCGCCGTTGGCGGCGTAGACCATGTCGGGCAGGCCGGGCACCGGGTCGATCAGCTCGACGGTGTGGCCGAGGCGGCGGTACAGCCAGTACAGCCGCTCCCACTGGCGGACGGCGAGCGCGGTGTCGGTGGGCTGCGCCGGGTCCATCCACGGGTTGATCGCGTAGTCGACGGTGAAGTACGTCGGCCGGCACATCAGGTAGCGCCGCGGCCTGGCGGTGCGCTCCGGGGTCTGCGTGGGCATTCCTCAACCGTCCTCGGGTGCAGGGGAGTTCGGGGATTCCGTTCCCCAGGCCGCTGCCCCGGCAGGGCTGTTCGCACACCCGCGCGGGCGCCCCCGGCGGGCGCAGGCCCCCGCGCACCCGGCGCGGGCTCCGGCGCACGCGCGGCCGAGTGCCACGAGGCGGACCGCGCCGAGCACCGTCGGGACGGACCGCACCGAGCGTCACCGGCAGGCCGCGCCGAACGTCACGAGCGGGCCGTCACCAGCAGACCGTCACCAGCGGACCGCGCCGAAGTCCACCGGCGCGGGCCGCAGGCCCCGACAGCGGTCGGCGAGCGCCCGCAGCCGGGCCGCCGCCTCCTCGGCGGGCATCCGGTGCCGCTGGCCGTGGCCGGGCAGCAGCCACTCGAAGCGCAGCGCGTCCAAGCTGCGGTCCAGCGAGGCGGAGAGCTCCTCGATCGAGTACCAGGTGACGGTGTCGTACACCTCCAGGTCACCGGTGGTGCGGGACCAGTACAGGGTGTCGCCGGTGAAGCAGTACCGCTCGTCGACCAGGTACAGCACGCTGCCGCGGGTGTGGCCCGGGAAGGAGTGGGCGGTGACGCCGGGGGCGACCTCCACCGGTTCGACGCCGTGCAGCACCCGGTCGGCGTCGGGCGCAGCGTCCAGGTCGCCCTCGTGGATCCAGAGCCGGGCGCCGAGCCGGTCGGCGTACGCCCGGCCGTGCGCCGCGTGGTCGCGGTGCGTCAGCAGGATGTCGGTGACCGGGCCGAGGGCCTCGTACCGGG
This sequence comes from Kitasatospora sp. NPDC059803, assembly GCF_042732255.1. Lineage (NCBI taxonomy): Bacteria > Bacillati > Actinomycetota > Actinomycetes > Kitasatosporales > Streptomycetaceae > Kitasatospora > Kitasatospora sp. NPDC059803. Next base: position 19,804 of record NZ_JBHWIJ010000082.1, read on the forward strand.
CCGCGAGCGGCTCGGCGTAGCGCGGCGTGTCGACCATCAGCCAGCCCGCGGGTCGGCGGCAGAGGTAGGAGTTGGCCCCGGCGTTGTGGCGGGAGTTGTGGCCGAGCAGCAGCAGGCCGTCGTCGAGGGCCAGCGGGAAGGGGTCGGTGGCCGGGTCGAGCGGGCCGGTGCCCGGCCGGATGGAGCGGGTGGGGCAGGCGTGGGCGGCGGCGAGCAGCTGGCCGTGCTCGGCCTCGTCGCGCGGCTGGCGGACCAGCTCGGAGCGGCCGGCGCGCTCACGGATCAGTCCGGGCGCGAGCTGCCGGGCCACGTCGCAGTTGGTGCAGCGGTCGTCGACGGACCACTGCCCGGGCAGGCCGGAGGTCGGATTCAGAGCCATGGATGTCTTCCCCCTGGAAGGACGGCGGCCGGGCCGGCCGCACCCTTCGAGCATCGGCCGGGTGGGCCCAAAAGTGCTAGGGGGGCGGGATCTTGTGGTTTCCGGGGGCCGCCGCTCTGCACTCCGGCCGTATTCCGGGTGGGGCACGTGGCCCATCTCACGTGCCGCCGGGGTCACCTACGGTGGCGTAGGTCACTTGAATGGGTGAACTATCTCCTTCATGCCGAACCTCCAGGAGACCCTTGACCTCAGTTCGTATGCCGCCCTCGGCGACAGCTTCACCGAGGGCCTGAACGACCCCGGTGCCGACGGCGCCTTCGCCGGCTGGGCCGACCGCCTGGCCGGGCTGCTCGCCGACGGACGGCCGCCGGGCGGGTTCCGCTACGCCAACCTGGCGGTGCGCGGCCGACTGCTGGACCAGATCATGGCCGAGCAGGTGCCGCAGGTCCGCCGGCTCCAGCCCGACCTGGCCACCTTCTGCGCCGGCGGCAACGACATCCTGCGGCCCGGCAGCGACCCGGACGAGGTCGCCGAGCGCTTCGAGGCGGCCATCGTCCAACTCACCGCCTCCGCCGGGACGGTGCTGATCTGCACCGGCTTCGACACCCGGGACGTACCGCTGTTCAAGCACCTGCGCGGCAAGATCGCCACGTACAACGGGCACATGCGGGCGGTCGCCGACCGCAACGGCTGCAAGGTGGCCGACCTGTGGTCGCTGCGCGCCGTCCAGGACCGCCGGGCCTGGAGCGAGGACCGGCTGCACCTCTCCCCCGAAGGCCACCAGCGGGTCGCCCTGCTGGCCGCCCGTTCCCTGGGGCTGCGCACCGAGCAGGACCCGGAGGCGCCCTGGCCGGCCACCCCGGAGCTGTCCGCCGCCGACCAGCGGCGCGAGAACCTCCAGTGGGCCCGCGAGTACCTGCTGCCCTGGGTCGGCCGACGGCTGCGCGGGGAGTCCTCGGGGGACCACGTCGAGGCCAAGCGGCCTGATCTGCTTCCGCTCTGACGTCGCGTCAGGCGGCACCGGGCGCTGCGGTCCTCCTCGCAGCCCTTGCGGCCCTCGCGGTCCATGCGGCCTTCGCGGTCCGCAGCACCCGGTGCACCAGCGCGGCGAACGCGGCGCCGACCAGGTACCAGAACAGGTCCGGCGGGTTGAACGTCGACCCCAGCACCAGCCGGGCCAGCCCGCTGCGCCGCCCCAACTCGTCGGGCACACCGGTGATCTGGAACAGCTCCACCGCCCAGCTCAGCCCCGCCGCCACCACCGCCGCCCGCCCCGGTCGCACCCTGGGCGCGACCAGCACCACCAGCGCGTACACCAGCACCGTGTAGAGCGCGTCCCCGGCGTACTTCGCGACGTCCCCGCCCAGCCCGGCCCGCACCCCCAGCCCGACCGCCACCGTCGTCCCGGCCGCCAGCAGCGGCACCGCCCGCACCCGCAGGCGCCCCCAGAGATCATCCACCCGCCCACCCTACGACCCGCCCGCCGGCCACCGGCGTCCGGTGCCGGGGCTGGTCCGGACGGGCGACTTCGCGCATCCGTGGCGCCCGGGCGTCGTTGGCCGCTGCGTGACCGCACACCGAAGCCTGCTCCGCATGGCCGCCGCCGCCCTGTTCCTGACGGCCGCCGCCGCTCCCTCCGCCGCCCCGGCCGGCGCCGCCGTCCCCGCGGCCCACCCCGCACCGCGGATCGTCCGCGGCATCCTCGAACCCCCGCTGCCCGTCGACCAGTTCCCGCCTCAGGTCGAGGAGGCGTGCCAGATCTGGCACGACCTGCACTGGCCGACCGCGAACGCCCCTCGGGACTACCCGGTGGCCGACTCCCCCTTCGTGATCCGCGGCAGCAACGTCTACGGCAACCGCAGCGGCGACCTCCCCCAGGACGGCCACTACCGCGAGTACGACGTCAACCCGCGCTCGCCCGGCCAGCACCGCGACGCCGAACGCCTGGTGCGCGACCCCGCCACCCAGCACGTCTGGTACAGCGACGACCACTACGCCAACTTCCTTGAGATCAGCTCGGGATGCTCCTGATCCGACCCCACGGACACCACCCGCAGGCCGGGCCCGGGCACGTCACTCGCGTGACCACTCGGTCTCGGCCTCGGGCTCGCCGACGGCGTCGGACCCGCCCCAGACCCGGACCCTGACCGCCCTGGGCCCCGGGGCCGGTCGGGACAGCGTGCGCACGAACACCTCGCGGACGTGGTTGGCGGCCTGCTGGGGCGGCCCGTCGTAGTCCAGGGGATTCGGCATGGGCGCGCCGCCCTGCCGGGCCCAGTGGCCGTCGTCGTCCTGGGTCTCCAGGACCCATCGGTAGTGCCGCATCCTGACCTCCTCCGGCCCGGGGCCGCTCCTCGGTGCTGTCCGGTCTGTGCAGTCCGGTCAGTGCAGTTCGGTCGTGGGCTCGGAACCGATGCCGGTGTCCAGGAGGATCTGCCGCGCCGAGTCGGTGCCGCCGGCCCGGACCGCGCGGGCCATCGAGGCCAGGGCCGCTTCCCGGCCCGCCTGCGGCGGAACCACGAGCAGACTGAAGTGATCGCGGTCGCCCCGCGTGACGATCACCGTGTCGTCGCCGACCGGATACCGGTCGATGCGCACCGACCGGCCGTCGACGACGATCCGGGCCGGCACCTCGTCCCAGGCGTCCGCGTCCAGGCCCACGCTCACCACGGGGCCCAGGTGTTCGGTCAACGCGCCGACCAGGCCGGGCAGTTCGGCGCCGATGTTCCGTGACCGCGGCCACCAGGCGCCATCGAGTGCGCCCTCGCGGGACCGCGTGGTCTCCAGGCGCAACAGGACCGTCCCCGGTTTCACCGCCTGCCGGAAGCGGTCCGGCAGAAGCCCGGGGTGCGGGGCACCGGCATCGTCCGACATGGCTCGCCGCCTCTCCGCGGGCGCGGATCGGGCCCGCTGAACGGGGCCGACTCTTCGGTTCCGGCAACTGGGCCGCCCCGCCCTCCCACGGTACTCCGACCGCACCGGGGCCGAACGGGCGCCGGCGGACGCCTGCACGGGAGGGACGGCCCTGCTCGACGACCCGGCGTCGGCCCCGCGCCACCGGGAGCCGCGATGCGTAACACTGTGTGTCGTATCGAATACGAAGAATGACGGCGGTGGCGCCGGGGCGAGCGGCGCACCCAGTCCCGACGCCACGCTGCCGGTCCTCGACCGGCAACAGGTCGGGGTACTGCGCCGGGTGGGCCGGGAATGGGGCCGGGCGGCCGGGGATCCGCAGGCGTGGCGCCGGGCGCTGCCGGTGGACCCGGAGCTCGGCCGCTTTCCGGCCTCCTCCGAGATCCGGCCGGTGCGCTTCGGCCGCTTCGTGCGGGTGGCCACGGTCGGCGGGCAGCCGCCGGTCGAGGCGGGCGGCAAGGACACCCCGACCTCCCGACTCGGCCGGGCGGGCGCCGGGGTCAGGCACGTGCTGCTCGGGGCCCCGCTGCGCAGTACCGCGATCGCGCACGAGCGGATGCGCAAGCTGGTGGCGCTGCCGGTGCTCTCCGCCGACGCGCTCTCGTCCGTCGCCTACGGGCCCGAGGCGATGCTGGCCGTCCTGGTCCTGGCGGGCACCGCCGGCCTGCGCTACTCGGTCCCCATCGCCGCGACGATCGCGTTCCTGATGCTGGCGGTCGGGGTGTCCTACCGTCAGACGATCCGCGCCTACCCGCACGGCGGCGGCTCGTACATCGTCGCCACCGCGAACCTCGGCCGCCTCCCCGGGCTGGCGGCGGCCGCCGGTCTGATGACGGACTACATCCTCACGGTCGCGGTCTCGATCGCCTCCGGCATGGAGGCCGTCACCTCGGCGATCCCCTCGCTGCGGGGCGACGCCGTGCCGATCGGCCTCGCCGTGATCGGTGTGCTGCTCGCCGGGAACCTGCGCGGCGTACGGCAGGCGGGCGTCCTGTTCGCCGCACCGACCTACGCCTTCGTCCTCGCCGTCCTCGCCCTCATCGCCTTCGGCCTGTACGACGCGGCCGGCCACGGCTTCCAGCCCACCGCGGCTCCGCAGTCGACCGCGACCGAGGGGGTCGGCGTGCTCCTGGTCCTGCGCGCCTTCGCCTCCGGCTCGACGGCGATGACCGGCATCGAGGCGATCTCCAACGCCGTCCCGGCCTTCCAGCCCACCGAGTGGCGCAACGCCCGTACCACCCTGACCTGGATGGTCGGCCTGCTGATCGTGCTCTTCGCCGGCACGGTCGCGCTGGTCCACCTCGACGGCGTCGTCCCCGACGCCCGGGAGACGGTGCTGTCGCAGCTCGCCCACCGCGCCTTCGGCCCGGGCTTCGGCTACGTCTTCACCCAGGCCGCCACGGCCGCGATCCTGCTCCTGGCGGCCAACACCGCCTACAACGACTTCCCCCGCGTCCTCTATCTCCTGGCGCGCGACAACCAGGCGCCGCGGATCTTCCTACGGCTGGGCGACCGGCTGGCCTTCAGCAACGGCATCGTCGTGCTTTCGGTCGCCGCGGCCGCGATCTACGCGGCGTTCGACGGCATGACGGCGCCGCTGATCCCGCTGTACGCGGTCGGCGTGTTCCTCGCCTTCACGCTGTCGCAGACCGGGATGGTCGTGCACTGGTGGCGCCTGCGCGACCGCCACTGGCGCAAGAGTCTGATCTTCAACGCCGTCGGCGCGCTGCTCTCGGCGGTCGTGCTCGTCACCGCCGCGATCACCAAGTTCACCTCGGGCGCCTGGTTCGCCGCGCTCGTGGTGGGCCTGTTCATCCTGGTGGCCACCAGGATCCGGCACCACTACGAGCAGGTCGCCGCGGCGCTCGCCCTGCACCCGCACGCCGTGGAGGTCCCCGGCCGCGCTCTCACCCGGCCACGCCCACGGGACGGCGCGCCGCCCGCATCCTCCGCGGAGGCGAAAGCGGAGGGTGAGCGCGAGGCGGAGAGCGAGGCCGAGAGCGAGGAGACTCCCGAGGAGATCCACCCCCTGCTGATCGTGCCGATCGCCGCACTGGACCTGGCCGGCATGCGCGCCCTCGCCTACGCCGCCTCGCTCCGCCAGCCCGTCCTCGCCCTGCACATCAGCGCCAGCGAGGAGGAGGCCCGGCGCTTCCGCGCGTACTGGAACCTGTGGGGCGACCACCTGCCCCTGAAGATCCTCCTCTCCCCCTACCGCACGATCGTCGCGCCCCTGGTCAACTACATCGAGTCCCTGCACGACCAGCGCCCGGACCTCACCCTGACCGTCGTCCTCCCGGAGATCGTCGTACGGCACCGGCGCCACCGGCTCCTGCACAACCGGCTCGCCCCCCGCCTGCGCAGGGCGCTCCGCCCACTGCCGAAGATCGTCGTCACCACCGTCCCCTTCCACGTCTGAGGCCTGTCCGGGTGTCCGCACCCGGACCGCTACGCGCCGGCGGGCCAGGAGGCGGCGCGGCTTCGGGCGACGTCCGCCCGCCGGCCGACCTCGCCCTCGCCGGTGGCGGGCACGAGCGCCGAGGGCAGGACGTCGGTACCGGGTTCCGGTCCGGTCGCGCCGCGGCCCGGCTCCGGGGCGAGCAGTTCGCTCGCGGTCCGGCTGTCGGCGGGGTCGGCCGCCCGCGACATCAGCCGCTCGGCGGTGACGGCGTCCGTCTCCGGCGGTACGACCAGCAGGTTCAGCCGCAACGGGGCGTACGAGCAGACCACGATCAGGTGCTCGTCCTGCTCGATGGTGAACCAGCCCACGTGGACGGTGTGCCCGGCGACCGGGGCCCGGTGCGGGACGGTCGGCCACTGCGCGGGGTTCACGGTGACCCGGGTGACCCGCCCCCACGGACCGTCCAATGCGGCGGCGAGGGAGGGGAGTTCGAGGAGAAGGTCACGCGAGCGGGGCCACCAGGCCCCGTCCAGCCGACCGGGCTGGGTGCCCTCGGGTACCCGGGAGAGCCGTGCTGCGGGTTCCGGGGCGGTGGGCGTCATCGCGCGATCGAGGGTCGTGGTCATGATCGAAGACCTGTCCCCGGACCCGGCCTCGGGCCGGATCCGGCATCGCCGTTCGCCGGAGACGACGCCAGTTGTCTTGCCCGGCATGCGAGGTGCCTTCGGTGATGTCCAGGCTACTCTCCGCCAGGCCCGGACCTCGTATGGTCTGCCAGGATGGGCGTCCTCGACCCCGGGCGCGGCGAAAGGGCGGCACAGCGGTGGAACTCGACCCGAAGAGGCTGCTGATCCTGCGCCGGATCGCCGACGCCGGCAGCGTGGCGGGCGCCTCGCGCGCGCTGGGGCACACCCCCTCCGCGGTGTCCCAGCAACTGGGCCGGCTGGAACGCGAGGTCGGCGTCCCCCTGGTGGACCGCACCGGCGGACGGGCCGAACTGACCGCCGCCGGCCGCCTGTTGGCGGGCTACGGCGACCGGATCGGCCAGGCGCTCCAGGACGCCGCCCGCGACCTGCGCGCACTCGGCGCCGCCGCCACCGGCCCGGTCGCCATCGGCGTGCCGCCGCCCGCCATCACGTTCTTCGCCACCACCGCCGTCCACCTGCTCGCCCGCACCCACCCCGACCTGGCCCCCCGCCTGGTGGAGACCGGACGGCAGGAGGGCCTGCGCGCGCTGCGCCTGGGCGAACTGGACGTCCTGGTCATCGAGGACGACCGGCAGGAGCCCACCCCGCTGCCGCCCGGCGTCGAGGCGAGCGTCATGTTCGAGGACGCCTACCGCCTGGTCGTCCCCTCGGACTGGACCCCGCTCACCGACCCCGCCCAGCTGTCCGGCCGCCCCTGGATCGCCGCCCCGGCCGGCTCACCCCGGCAGCTGGCCTTCCGACGCCTGGCCGCCCGGCACGACATCGTGCCCCTGGTCGAGCACACCGCCCGCTACCGCTTCGCCGTCTACACCATGCTCGCCGCCCGTCTGGGCGCGGCGATCCTGCCCGCGAACGCCGCCGCCCTGATCGGCCCGGCCGCCGGCACCGTCACCACGCTGCCGGTGCCGGGCGCCTACCTGGTGCGCCTGCTGCGCCGCACCGGACCGTGGGGGGCGCCGCCGGCGGTGCGGGTGGCGGCCGAGGCGCTGCAGAGCGCACTGCTGGCGGCGAGCGAGCGGCTGGCGGCCCAGGGCCTGACCGAGAGTGAGCCGCGCGTGAACGGCCACCTGGTCGACCCCAGCGAGCCGAGCGCACCCGCCGGCCCGCACGCCGGCCCGCCCGTCGCAACGCCGTAAGCGCTGCTGAACGCCGGGGGTGAGCGCCGCTTGCTGGTGCCCGGCCCGGCCCTCTGCCAGCGTGGCCGGGTGACCACCATCGCGGACGAGCGACCCCCCGCCCCTCCTCCTACCCCCTCCGGCGGGCTGCGCCGCCGGGCGCGCGCCGCCACGCGCCTGCTCCAACGGGCGGCCTGGGCCACCACGCTGGTCGGCGCGGTGACGACGGCCTGCACGTCGTGGGGATCCACGCCCTGGTACGCCGGCTGGATCGGCGCGGCCGGTGCGGCGGCACTCGCAGCGCTGGCCTCGCCGGTGCGGCTGGCCCTGGGCGAGAGCCCGCGCTCCGGCTCCGCCTCCGCCCTGTTCCACGCCGCCATGCTCGCCCTGATGGTCTGCGCCTTCGCCGGCTGCTTCGCCTTCTCCCTCAGCGGTTGGTTCCACGAGCACGACCGCGACCTGCACGCCACGCTGCGGGTGTCCGCCACCGTCACCGGCTGCCACAGCAGCGGTGACACCAGCACCGAGTGCACCTTCCTCTGGACGGCGGACGGGCACGAGTACCGCGCCGCCGAGGGCACGGACGTGCAGTGGCCCGACGGGCACCGGGTCGACGTACGGATCGATCCCGCCCACCCGCAACGGGATCCCGTCACCGGCGGCGGCTACTGGCCGCTGTGGATCGCGGTCGTCGTGGGCGGGCTCGGCATCCCGTTCAGCCTGGGCGTCTGGTGGGTCCTGGAGGAGGCCGCGAACTACTGACGCCGCGCCGAGGCGGGCCCCGCAGGTACGGGTGTCAACCAAAGGACCATCCCGATCTCCGCCTCCGAGCCGACCGGAACGCCCTCCTCCGCCTCCTAGGGTCGAAGACGAACCAGTCGAAAGCCCCGTCAGGAGTTCCCGTGTCCGTGAAGCCCGCCGACGTTCCCATCCGGGTCGCCGCTCTCACCTCGCTCGCCCTCTCGGGTGTCCTCGTCCTGATCGGTTGCGAACCCGGCGTCGAGAACCGCGACGGCGCGACGACGGGCGCCACGACGGGCGCCACCGGGCCGGCAGCGAGCCCGACCACGGATCCGGCGGCCCCGGCCGATCCGGTCCGAGGCGCAGACCTGCTCGGCGGCCACGACTGGTCGCACTTCGCCGGGGCCACCGCCGGGGCCGACGGGGTCCGCATCCGGCCGCTCGGCCGGATGATCGTCAAACAGGACGGCACCGGCGGACAGCCCAACCCGCCGGTCAACCTGCACGGCCCGCGCCTGGAGGTGGGCGGCGACTTCGAACTCACCGCAGAACTGCGCGGCACCGCGCACGCCACCGCCTACCTCCAGCTGTACGGCGAGCTGCCGGTCGTCTACGACGAGTGGCGCCAGGAGCGGCGCAGCGTCCGACTCGGCGTGGTCGACGGCCGGCTGGAGGTGGCCGTGTTCGACGGCACCAAGGCCGCTCCGGCCGTGACCCGGACGTTCGGCTCCGGACTGCCGGACGACTTCACGCTCGTCCTGGCCCGGCACGGCGACGTCCTGTCCTTCCGCGCCGGTGACACGGCACTCGGCGAGCTGCCCGCCTCCGGCGCGTTCGCCTCCTCGCAGGTCTGGTTCGGCGCGGACGCGGCGCTCGGCGGCCAGGGCTGGCGGCTCGCCGCCCTCCGGGCGCGCCCGCTGGACGGCGGAGAGGTCACCGTCGTGGACACCGCCCGGCCCACGGACCGGCGCGCCGCCGACCCCGACTCCCTGCGCGCCCTCGCCGCCGCCCGCCCCCGCCCGCTCGGCGTCGGCACGGCCGTCGCCTCGGCGCCGCTGGCCGCCGACCCCGCCTACCGGGAGCTGGTGGCCGGGCAGTTCTCCGTGCTGACTCCCGAGAACGACCTGAAGCCGCAGTTCGTCCAGCCGCAGCCCGGCGTCTTCGACTTCACCGGGGGCGACAGCCTGGTGGAGTTCGCCGACGCCAACGGCATGCGGGTGCACGCCCACACCCTGGTCTTCGGCGAGGCGCTCCCGCGCTGGATGCGGGAGACTCCCACCGAGCGGCGCGAGGAGGTGATGACGAGCCATGTCACCGGTGTCGCCGGGCACTTCAAGGGCCGGGTGGCCGAGTGGGACGTGGTCAACGAGCCGATGTCCGTCCAGGACGAGGACTACGGCCCGGGCCGGAGCGGCCTGCGCCGGCACGTGTGGCAGCAGGCGATGGGCGAGCAGTACATCGACAAGGCGTTCCGGGCCGCTCGCACCGCCGACCCCGACGCCAAGCTGTACGTCAACGAGTTCGGCCTGGAGAGCGACGGCCCCCGCTGGGACGCCTTCCTCGCCCTGGTCAAGCGGCTCAAGCAGCGCGGCGTCCCACTGGACGGGGTCGGCTTCCAGGCGCACGTCCACGAGACCGACGACCACGTCGATCCCGCCGTGCTGGCCGGCCACTTCCGGGCACTCGCCGAACTCGGCCTGTCCGTAAGGATCTCCGAGATCGACGTGCACGGCGAGGACCGCGAGGCGCAGGCCGGGCAGTTCGCCCTGGTCGCCAAGGTCTGCGCGCAGACCCCCTCGTGCACCTCGTACGGCACCTGGGGTGTGACCGACCGGTACGGTTCGACCGCCGCCCACGACAGCTACCCGATCGCCCCGGGGGACGAGCTGATGTGGGACACCAGGCTGAAGCCGAAGCCCGCCGTCGCTGCGGTCCGGGGCGCACTCACGGCCGCCGGGTGATCATCTCCGCGTCACCGGGGTGTGGAAGCATGCCCCCATGCCTCGTCCGACCAGCCGGGAAACCGCTCAGCCGTCCGAATCGAACCTCGCAGCGATGCTGCTGAGCCTCTCCGTCCGCATGCCCCGGCCGGTCACCGACCTCGCACCCGCCGCCCTCGCGCTCCTGGTGCTCGTCCCGCTCGCCGCCGCCGACCCCGACGTCGGCCCGACCGCCTCGCCGGCGGTCAACGCGGCGCTGCTGGCGACCGGGGCCCTCGCCCTCGCCGTCCGGCGGCGGTACCCGGCGGCGGTCGCGGCGATCGCCCTGCTCGGCGGCCAGCTCCCGCTCGCCGTCGCCCTCTACGGGCTGGCCGCCCGCCGGGGCGCCACCCGGGTGCCGGC
>NZ_JBHWIJ010000083.1:0-26374 GCF_042732255.1 Kitasatospora sp. NPDC059803
GGCGGCACGGCGGGCCGCTCCCACACGGTCGCGGGCCGGGTGTCGGGCGCGGCCGGGGGAGGCTCCACGCCCGCGACGGACCACGTCAGCAACGTCTCCAGGGTGGGCCGTCGGGTCGGCTCCTTGGCGAGGCAGGCCGCGACCATCGGGAGCAGCTCCGCCGCCAGCCCGGCGAGGTCCGGCTCCTCGTAGACGACCCGGAAGCCCACCGCGTGCGAGGAGTCCGTGCCGAACGGACCGCGCCCGGTGCCCGCGAAGGCCAGCACCGAACCGAGCGCGAACACGTCGGTGGCCGGGCTGGTGTCGCCGTGGCGGAACTGCTCAGGCGCCATGAACGGCGGTGTGCCGACGGCGACTCCGGTGCTGGTGAGCTGGGTGCCGTCCAGGGCGCGGGCGATGCCGAAGTCGATCACGCGGGGGCCGTCCTCGGCGAGCAGGACGTTGCCGGGCTTGAGGTCCCGGTGCACCAGCCCGGCGCGATGGATGTCCCGCAGCGCCTCCGCGAGGCCCGTGGCCAGCCGCCGTACCTCCGGCGGGCTCAACGGGCCCTGCCGGGCGATCCGTTCGGCCAGCGAAGGGCCCGGGACGTACAGGGTGGCCAGCCAGGGCGACGGGGCGTCGGGGTCCGCGTCGACGACGGGCGCGGTGAACGCCCCGCTCACCCGGCGGGCGGCCTCGACCTCGTGCCGGAATCGGGCCCGGAACTCTTCGTCCCCGGCGAGCTCGGGGCGGATCACCTTGAGCGCCACCTGCCGCCCGGACAGCGACCGCGCGCGGTACACGACGCCCATGCCGCCCGCACCGATCCGGCCCTCCAGCCGGTACCCGCCGATCTCGCGCGGATCGTTCTCCAGCAAGGTCACGTGACCCCCGTCCTCAGACATCCGTCCCCCGGTCAAACGGGGGCCAGCCTAGTACCGCACCGGCGGGCGCCGTGACGGTGGCTCGGGTCGGTCGACCGCGACCTCGACCTCGATGGCACTGAGGTGGGAGGGGACCGGGACGGCCTCGACCCGACGTACGCGTCCTGGGTCCGGAGGTAGGACCACCTGCGGGGTTCGGTTTTCCGAACCCCGAATTGGGGGGCCAGCCCAATCGATTGTGCGGCCGTTCATGTCCAGGATGGAGGGCATGAACGGGATGACGACAGCCGCCGTGGCGGCGAGCGGTGAGGTGGCGGGCGCGGCCCTGACCGGGGACGGGCTGCACCGGGAGTACGGGCGGGGCGCGGCCGCCGTCCGGGCGCTGCGGGGGGTGTCCGTGGCCTTCGCGCCGGGGACGTTCACGGCGGTGATGGGGCCCTCGGGTTCCGGCAAGACGACGCTGCTGCACTGCCTCGCGGGGATGGACCGCCCCACCCGGGGCATCGTCCGCTGGGGTGGGACGGAGGTGTCCCGGCTGCCCGAGCGGCGGCTCGCGCAGCTGCGCCGCACCAGGGTGGGGTTCGTGTTCCAGGCGTTCAACCTGATGCCCGCGATGACCGTCGCGCAGAACGTCGAACTTCCCGGGCGGCTCGCGGGGGCGCGGCCGGACCGGGCGCAGGTGCGGGAGGCGCTCGCCAGGGTCGGCCTGTCCGGGCGGGAGCGGCACCGGCCCGGGCAGCTGTCCGGCGGCCAGCAGCCGGGGGGCGCGCGCGCCGGGGCGGGGGCCGGGGGGCGGGCCGTGCGGTTCGCGGACGAGCCGACCGGCGCGCTCGACCGGGCGACCGGGCACGACGTCCTCGACCTGCTGCGTTCCGGTGTGGACCTGGACGGGCGGACGTGTGTGATGGTCACCCACGATCCGGTGGCCGCCGGCTACGCGGACCGGGTGCTGCTGCTGGCCGACGGGCTGCTGGTGGACGAGCTCGACCGGCCGACCGCCGCACAGGTCGGCGAGCGGCTGAGCCGGCTGGGCGGGGGAGCACGATGAGCCCCGTCCTCTCCCTGGCGGTCGGCCAGATCCGGCGCCGACCGGCCTCCTTCGCCGGGCTGGCGGTGGCGCTGTTCCTGGCGGTGGCGACGGTGACGCTGTTCGGCTCGCTGGTCGCCGCCCAGGCCACGGCCCCCGCCGCGGTGGCCCGCCGGGCGGTGGCCGGGCCGGGCCTGCTGCTGATCGCGGGGGCGTTCGGTGAGATCGCCGTCCTGGTCGCGCTGTTCGTCGTGGTCAATGCGCTCGGCTTCACCCTCCGTCAGCAGCACCGCGACCTCGCCCTGCTGCGGACGGTCGCCGCGACACCCCGTCAGGTGCGTCGGCTGGTGCGGGCCCAGGTCGCGGCGACCATCCTGCTGATAGCCGTGCCCGGCGGCGCGGCGGGCACCCTCGCCGCCCGGGGCTTCCTCGCCGCGCTCCAACGGCGCGGGCTGGCCGCGCCCGGCCTGCGGATCCCCGGGACGCCGGTGCCGATGCTGGTCGCACTGGCGGTGGCGCTGCTGGTCGGCCTGGCCGCCACCGCCCTCGCCGCCCGACGGATCACCCGGCTCACCCCGGCCGCCGCGCTGACCGCGGACACCTCGGGCCAGCGGCGGGCGGGCGTGCCGCGGGTGCTGGCCGGGCTGGCCGTCCTGGCGGGCGGGGTGCTGCTGCTGCGGCTCGCCGCCACCAGAGGGGCCGGTGAACTGGACAAGGCGGGGCAGGCGACGATGCTCGGCTCGCTGGTGATGCTGATCGCCCTCGCGCTGCTCGGGCCACTCGCCGCACGGGCCGTGGCCGCCGTGCTCGGCGCGCCGGTACGGGTGCTGGCCCCCGGGGCGGGCTGGCTCGCCGACGCCAACCTGCGCGGCTACGCGGCCCGGCTCTCCTCGGCCGTGGTGCCGGTCGCGCTCCTGGTCGGGCTGTCGGGCACCATGTTGATCATGACGAGCACCGCTGAGCACGTGGTCCGTACGACCGGCGCCGCGACCAGCGTCACCAAGGCGACGGACGTCTGGCTGCGCGAGGCGGAACTGGGGATGCTGGTCTGCTTCGCAGCCGTCTCCACCGTCAACACGCTGGTCGCCCTGACGGCCGACCGGTGGCGCGAGTTCGCGCTACTGCGCCTGGTCGGCGCGACGAGGCGGCAACTGCTGCGGATGCTGTCCGTCGAGGCGACCCTCACCACGGCGGTCGGCGTGCTGCTGGGTGCGGCGGTGGCGGCCGTCGCCACGGGGGCGTTCGCCCGGGCGGTGACGGGGTCGGTGCTGCCGGTGGTGCCCGGCGCTGCGTGCGGCTGGGTGGTGGCGGGCGCGGCGGCGCTGACGGTACCGGGGATCCTGGGCACCGGCCTGCGGGCGATCCGGGGGCGCGCGGTCGAGGCGGTCGGGGGTGAGCGGGGGTGACCGGGGGTGAGCGGGGGTGAGCGGGCCCTTCGCCAGGTGTGGCGGGGTCGGGTCGAAGCCGCCTGGGTGTGTTGTCGAGGCGGTGAGTGCGGTGAGTGGGAGTGGTGAGGTGGACGGTGGCTGAGCGTCGGCGGTATCTGTCGGTGTGCGGTGGCGAATTGGCCTTCGCGCTGCTCGGGCTGCCCATCGGCGTGCTCGGCGGGGTCTACGCCGTGGCCGTGCTCTATGCCGGGGCGTTGCTCTCGCTCACCGTGCTCGGGCTGCCGTTCGTGGTGGCCGCCCTGGCCGGGGCGCGCGGGCTGGGCGGGCTGCACCGGCGACTGGTCGGGCGGCTGCTCGGCGAGCCGGTGCCGGCCCCGGGGGCGCTGCCCCGGCCGTCCGGGGCGATCGCCCGGGGTCGGGCGGTGCTGACCGACCCGGTGGCCTGGCGGGCACTGCTCTACCTGCTGCTGCGGCTGCCATTGGGGGTGCTCGGCTTCCTGGTCGCGGTCGGATTGCCGCTCAGCTGCGTCTGGTTGGTCGGCTTCCCGCTGTGGGTGCGCCTGCTGGAGTCCGGGCCGAGGCCGGTCGGCTGGCCGGACGTGGCCGGGGCCCCGGTCGGGCTCGCCGTACTGGCGGTGGTGCCGGCGGCGCTGCGGGCGGTGAGCGCGGCCAATCGGGGCCTCGCCCGGTTGCTGCTCGGCCCGGTGCGGTCGCAGGAGCGGGTGCGTGAGTTGGAGACCGCCCGGGCCACCCTGCTCGCCGAGAACACCGACCGGTTGCGCCGTCTCGAACGCGATCTGCACGACGGGACGCAGGCGCAACTGGTCGCGCTCGCCATCACGCTCTCGCTGGCCGACGACGCCCTCAGCGAGGTCACCGGCGAGGTCACCGGCGAGGCCGTTGGCGTCGCCCAGCCCGAGCCGACCGGGCCGACCGGCCCGCCCGGCACTCCGGAGGCCGAGCGCCTGCGCACCCTGGTCGACCGGGCTCGCCGGCAGACCGACGACACCATCGCGGAACTGCGCCGGCTCACCCGGGGCATCCACCCGGTGGCGCTGGACGGCGGCCTCGCCCAGGCGCTGCCCGGGCTCACCGCCACCGCGCCGGTGCCGGTCACGGTCCGGCTGGATCTGAGGGAGCGGCCGGACGCGGCGATCGAGCAGGCCGTCTACTTCTGCGCGGCAGAGTTGCTGACCAACGTCGCCAAGCACAGCGGCGCGGCGGCGGCGGAGCTCACGGCCAGCGCAGCCGACGGGCGGGTGCGGTTGACGGTGCGCGACGACGGCCGCGGGGGCGCCGCTCCGGGCGGGGGCTCCGGCAGAGGCTCCGGTTCGGGCTCCGGCTCGGGCCTGGCGGGCCTGGCCGAGCGGCTTGCGGCGGTGGACGGGGTGCTGCGGGTGGACAGCCCGCCGGGCGGGCCGACGACGGTCACCGCCGAACTGCCGAGCAGCCTGTGACGGGTGCCCGCGGCGGGGCCGTCCACGGAACCGCTGCTCCCGGCTCAGCCGCCGTTCTCGGAGAGGTAGGTGAGGACGGCTTTCACCCGCCGGTTGTCGGCTTCGGTCGCCGGCAGGTCGAACTTGGCGAAGACGGCGGCGACGTGCTTCTCCACCGCCCGCTCCGAGACCACGAGCAGCCCCGCGATCGAGCGGTTGGAGTGACCCTGCGCCATCAGCTCCAGCACCTCCCGTTCGCGCGGGGTGAGCGCGTCGACGCGGCCGCGCCGCCCGCCGTGCATCAGGCCGTTGACGATCTCCGGGTCGAGCGCCGTGCCGCCGGCCGCGACCCGTTGCAGCGCGTCCACGAACTCCGAGGTGCGGGCCACGCGTTCCTTGAGCAGATAGCCGACGCCGGCGGCGCCACCTGCGAGCAGCCGGGCCGCCCAGGCGGTCTCGACGTGCTGGGAGAAGACCAGGATGCCGACCCCGGGCGAGGTGGAGCGGAGCTCGACGGCGGCGCGGATGCCCTCGTCGGTGTGGCTGGGCGGCATCCGGATGTCGACCACGGCCACATCGGGCCGGTGCTCGGCGACGGCGGCGACGAGTTCGGGGGCCGTTCCGGCGGTGGCGACCACGGCGCACCCGCGCGCGGTGAGGAGTTCGACCATGCCGTCCCGGAGGATCACCGAGTCCTCGGCGAGGACGACGCGGAGCTGCTTCTCGATCATGTCGCCATTATCGGTGGCGGCCGGGCCACCGCCACCGCCACCGGCACCGGCACCGGCACCGGACCGGTCATGCTGCCACTCGCCCTGCCCCGCCCCGCCCTGCCCCGCCCCGGCCCGGACGCTCGTTGCGCCGGGCGTCGGCCCTGTCATCAAAAGGATCCTGACAATTCGTCAGTTACCGTTCCCCTGCTGCCCACGCCAGGCGTGGATGCCGGGGGCGACCTCGACCACCTCGAACGGGTAGGCGTCCCGGACGAGTTTGAGCAGGGCGCGCTGCTCGTCCAGCCAGCCGGGGGCGGGGGACAGGACGACCCGGAGGGTGACTCCGGAGTCCTCGGCGTCGGAGACGGTCACCCAGAGGCCGCCGGGCCGCCCCGGCTCGATCCGCAGCTCCGGGCCGTGCTCCTCGTCCAGCCAGCGCACTGCCTCGCGCCGCGCCAACCGTTCCAGGGCGGTTTCCCACTGCTGGAGCTGACGCTCCGTCACCAGCGTGACGAACTGCCCGCGGGCCGAGTCGGCGGTGACGGTGATCTCGCAGTCCAGCCAGTCGTGGCCGAGCAGGGAGCCCGGTGCGTGTCGCCCCAGCACCCGCACCCGTACGCTCCGGCCACCGGTGCGCCCCTCGTGCCCGGTGGCGTCGTCGGTGCCGGGGCGGTCCGTCAGTCTGATCAACTCGTTCTGGTGCGAAGCGACTTCACGCACGGTGTACTCCCGGTCACTGCGAATCCAAGGGCTGACATCCTCGCGCAGGTGTTCGTCCGGTGCCAGTCCGTGGGAGGGGTTCGTCTCCGACGTGCCGCCCCCCCCGCGCGACCCGCCGGGGTGGGGGTGCGGGGGCCGCGGGCGGGGGGGGGGGGGGGGGGCCGGCCCCCCCCCCCCGCCCCCCCGGGGGGGGGGGCCCCCCCCCGGGCCGGGTGGGGCGGTGGGCGGCCGGCGGTCCGTGCTGGTCAGGGCTGGTCCGCGCTGGTCGGAACTGGTCGGGGCCGGCGCGGGTCGACGGGGGCCCGTGAGTGCCGGTCAGCGCCCGTCAGCGCCCGGCAGTGCCGGTCACCGCTGGTCGGCGTGGCCGGTCAGGACGGTGGTGAAGATCGGCTCGCCGTTCTGGTGGCCGGTGACGGTGGTGGTGAGGGCGTCCGGGTCGTCACCGGGGGTGTGCCGGGCGGTGATCGTGGTGGCGGCGTCGTGCTCGGCGTACCGGTGGTAGGTGGTCGCGGCGGAGGCGGGGATGACGGTGGCCGGTGAGACGAGCGCGTTGGTGGCCTGGCGGGCGGCCTCCAGCAGGACCATGCCGGGGACGTGGTCGTTGGCGTGGTCGAAGAGGATCGGGTGCCAGGGATCGGGGGTGAGGTGCCAGGTCCCGGGTGCGTCGGCCGGGGTCAGGACGACGTCGCAGGGGCGGATCCGGCCCACTCGGCCCGGGGCCAGCGGCTCGCCGGAGACGGCGGGCGCCGGGTCGGCCTCGCGGCGGGCCCCGCGTAGCCGCCGGTAGGTGGAGTCCGGCACGGTGGTGAACCGGGTGTGTCCGGTGGCGGCGAGGTGGGCGCCGCGTCGGATGACGGCGCTGAGGGTGAAGTCGATGGTGGTGCCGCTCCGGCGCGGCTGCGGGACGAGTCTGGCCTCGATGCTGAGGTCGGTGGGCGCCGCGCCGATGAGCAGTTGGCGGGGGCGGGTGGTGTAGTCGAGGTTCCACATCATGAACTTGTGGTCGAGCGGGACGCCGAACCGGGTGTGCGCGAGGTAGAGCCCGGCTTGGCGGATCGTTTCAGCGGTCTGGATCGGGTCGTGCCGGGTTCCGTCGGGGGTGGTGAAGAAGGTGTGGGCGCGCGGCCACTGCGCGGTGACGGCGAAGGTCGTCTCGTTCAGCTGCTCGCTGCCGGTGAGGAAGACCTCGGCGTGGCAGGCCCGGTGGACGTACTCCTTGGCAACGGTGCTGGTTAGGCGCGGTGCCGGTCCGGTCGGCACGGACGGCCCGGCGGTGTGGCCGGGGGTGGTGCCGTGGTCCGCGCCGGCGGCGCGGGAGATGGCGGGGGCGCGGTAGGCAAGCAGGGTCATGGGAGCGCTCCGGAAGGCCGTGGCGGGCGGGGTGGGCTGCTCAGGGCTCGTAAGATACGTACCTTCCGGTTTGGTTTTCAAGGAGCCCGAACGAAGGTTCGTTGGCGGCCGAGCGTGGTCGGGTGGTCGCTCCAGGTGCCGTGTGACGGCCGTCCGGGTGGATCGAGCCTGGGGTGGATGCCGCCTGGCCTGCAAAGGAATCCCCAAAAGTGGGATGACAGGTGCATTATCACAGCGGGCCGTTTTCGGTGGGATGCGGCCAGAAGTGGGGAGCCGGATTCCGGCTCTGTCGGCTGGGGGAAGGGTGGCGGTCGCTTTCCCGCCCTGTGCCGTCCACGCGGTTTTCCTTCGCTCGAAGGCGGGTGCATGCGACCTGGGGAGGAGGGATCGCCGGTTGACCGGCGGGTAAGATACAGGGTGTTTGGTTTTGTTTGTCGAGCGGTTCAGGCGGGGTGGTTGCGGTGGTGCGGCAGGAGCGGGCGATCCGGACGCGTCGGCTGATCCTGGAGGCGGCGGCCTCGGTCTTCGACGAGCACGGGTACGAGGGGGCGACGATCGGCGAGGTGGTCGCCCGCGCGGGTGTGACCCGGGGCGCGGTGTACTTCCACTTCGCGTCGAAGCGGGAGCTCGCGCAGGGCGTCGTGGAGGAGCAGTTCGGTCGGGACGAGATCCCCGAACGGCATTGCAAGCTCCAGGAGTTCGTCGACCTGGGGATGGTCGTCGCGCATCTCATGCCGCGTGACCCGCTGCTGAGCGCGGGCGCGCGGCTCTCGCTCGGCCAGGACGTGTTCGGCGACCTCGGCGGCGGCGCGATCCCCGGCTGGATCGCCCGGCTGGGGGCGGTGCTGACGGCGGCCGGCGAGCGGGGCGAACTGCTGCCGCACGTGCTGCCGGCCGAGACGGCGTGGCTGGTGACGGGTGCCTGGACGGGTGTGCAGATCCAGTCCCAGAAGATGTCCGGCCGGGCGGATCTGGAGCGCCGGGTGGCCGTGCTGTACCGGCACGTGATGCCGAGCATCACCGTCCCCGGGGTGCTGGCCACGCTGGACCTGGGCTCGGACCGTGGTGAGCGGGTGGTGGCCGAGCTGGCGGCGGCCCGTGCGGGCGGGGCCTGAGAGTGTGCGTCCGGGGTTGACGCGGCGGCGCTCGCGGCGGCGGTCATTCCGGTTGGTCGCAGCAGTCCGGCGCTCGATTGTCCGTCCAAAAACAAACAGCTCGTTCGGTTTTGTATTGACAAACCGTCCGTCCTGTTTTTGGATGAGCACCCGGTGCTCGGCTGTGCGGTAGCCACAGCACCGGCCGGCCGGTGGCCGTCGGGGTCGCCGATCCGTCTGGATTGGGGTGGACGTCATGGAGATCCGGGTGTTAGGGGCCTTGGGGGTCCAGGTGTGCGGGGTGTCGGTGGTGCCCTCGGCGCCGAAACCACGGCAAGTGCTCGCCCTGCTGGCCCTGCGCGCCGACCAGGTCATCTCGGCGGGCGTCCTCGCCGAGGAACTGTGGTCCGGCCATCCGCCGCGCAGCGCGCGCACCACCGTCCAGACCTACGTCCTCCAACTGCGCGACCTCATCGACCGGGCGCTCGCCCACCGCGATGACGCCGGGGGAGCGTGCGGAGCCAAGGACGTCCTGGTGACCTCGCCCGGCGGCTACCGGCTCGACAGCGGCGGCGGACTGGTCGACCTCCAGGAGTTCGACCGCCTCGCGGGCCTCGGCTACCGGGCCATGGACGGCGGCGACTTCCCGCTCGCCGCACGCCAGTTGGGCGAGGCGCTCGGCCTGTGGCGCGGTCCGGCCTTCGCCGACATCCCGCTCGGCGGTCAACTCGCCGTCGAGGCCAAGCGGTTGGAGGAGACCCGGCTCTGCGCCCTGGACCAGCGGATCGAGGCCGACCTGCGGCTGGGCCGCCACCGCGTCCTGCTCGCCGAACTCACCGTCCTGGTCGACCGCTACCGCACCCACGAGAGCCTGCACGGCCAGTACATGATCGCCCTGCACCGCTCCGGCCGACGGGGCGAGGCCCTGGAGGCATACCAGCGCCTGCGCAACACCCTGGTACGGGAGTTGGGCATGGAACCCTCGGCCGGACTGCGACGGCTCCAGCGCTCCATCCTGCTCGCCAACCCCGATCGCCCCGAGCCCGACCGCGCCGCCGGCCCCGCCACCCCCGCCGGCCCCGCCACCCCCGCCGACCGGACCCCGCCCCGCACCACCCGGCTCACCCGCGTCGGCTGAGCCCACGGCGGCGGCCCGCCGCATCGCTGACGAAGACCCTAGATCTGCTCCGGCCGGGGGCGGCCGGTCAGGCCGAGGTAGTGGCCGAGCCGGGCGGCCGCGTCGAGCATGGCCAGGCCCTGGGCGGTGAGCCTGCGCTGCCAGCCGTCGAGGGCGTCGGCCAGGGAGGCCGTGCCGCCGGCCGTCCGCACCTGTCGGAGCACGGTGGCGATGTGGTCCAGCGGGTAGCCGCCGCGCCGGAGCAGGTGGGCGAGTTCGGCGTCGCGGATGTCGTCGGCGCGGAAGACGCGGTGTCCGGTGGCTTGGTCCCGGGCGGGGGCGAGGATGCCCGCGCCCTCCCAGTTGCGCACGGTCGCCGGGGTGACGCCGAGCCGGTGGGCGAGTTCGCCGATGCTCAGGACGGCACCGTCCACCGCGGGCTCCGCCGACGGGCCCGCCGCAAGATCCGCCGCAATGTCCCGCGCCGCGTCGGGCCGCGCCGCAAGGTGGTGCACGGCCTTCCGCACCGCGTCCAGGGTGTCCCGGTCGCGGAGCAGTTGGCCGTGCCCGCGGTCGATGGCCGTCAGGGCGTCGTCGAGCCCGCCCCGGTGGAGCGCGGTCATGATCCGGCCGCCGGTCGCGTGGCCGTACGCCGCGACGAGGGAGCGGTAGGCGTCGAGCGCGGCCGCGTGCACCTCGGTGTAGATCCGGTGCCGCTGGCGGTGCGTTCGGCGGGCGGGAGGAAGCCGTCCCGCTCGTAGTTGCGTACGGCCTGGGCCGAGAGGCCGTGCCCGCGGGCGAGGTCGGAGGGGCGCATGATGGTCACCGGTTTGAGGCTTCAGCGGAGGATCGGGCGGCCGGAGCAGGAAAAGTCTCAACCGTTCTTTCAAGGATACGCTTGAGGACCATGAGTCAGGACTTGCGAGACCTCGTCCCTTCGTCGTGCGCACTGCTGGCGCTCGGTGAACCCACCCACCGGGAACCGGCCTTCGCGCGGATCCGCAACGAGCTGTTCGCCCAGCTGGTCGACCGGGGATTCCGGTCGATCGCCCTCGAAACCGACCGGGTGGCCGCGCTCGCCGTGAACGACTTCGTCCAGGAGGG
Organism: Kitasatospora sp. NPDC059803; assembly: GCF_042732255.1. NCBI lineage: Bacteria > Bacillati > Actinomycetota > Actinomycetes > Kitasatosporales > Streptomycetaceae > Kitasatospora > Kitasatospora sp. NPDC059803. The sequence continues at coordinate 10,813 of NZ_JBHWIJ010000083.1, forward strand.
GGTGGGCACCCTCGACTCGGTGATGGGCGAGGGCTTCTCCCACGGCTTCGGAGAGCTGGACGGCAACCGGCGGCTGGTCGCCTGGATGCGCGAGTACAACCGGAGCCGGCCGCCGGCGGACCGTCTGGCCTTCCACGGCTTCGACGCGCAGACGGAGAACACCAGCGCACCCAGCCCGCGGCGCTATCTCGAACACGCCCGCGACTACCTCGGGCTCGACCTCGACCTCGCCGGCCTGATCGGCGACGACCAGCGCTGGAGCCGCCCCGAGGCGGTCCTGGACCCGGAGATGTCGCCCGGCGCCTCCGCCGAGGCGGAGAAGCTGCGGACGATCGCCGACGACCTGCTCACCCTGCTGTACGCGCGGGCCCCGGAACTGGTCGCGGCGACCTCGCGCGCCGAGTGGCGCAGGGCCAGGACGCACCTCACCGCCGGCCTCGGCCTGCTCCGCTACCACCGGCAGTCGGCCGAGCGCCTGGAGCCGGGCGCCCGGCTGTCCGGCCTCCTCGGCACCCGGGACGTGCTCATGGCCCAGAACCTCCTCGACATCCGCAGCGGCGAGGCCCGCCGAGGGGGAACCCTCGTCTTCGCCCACAACCTCCACCTGCAACGGCAGCCGAGCACCATGCGGCTGGCGGACATGAACCTGGCCTGGAGCGGCGCCGGCGCCATCCTGAACTCCCTGGACGAGCCGTACACCTTCGTCCCCGGCAGCCTGGGGCGCAGCGCGGCCGTCGGGCTCCAGGAGCCCGAGCCGGACACCCACGAGGGCGCGCTCCAGCGCGGGGCCGCCACCTGGGGACTGGTCGAGCCCGGTGCGGCCGCCGGCGGCCGGACGCGCACCGACACCACGCCTGATCAGGGCTACTTCCCGCTCGACCGGGCTGTCCTCGATGGGGCCGACGCGATTCTGCACATCGGCGACGGCACCGCCGCCGCCGCGTCCTGACGGGGCACCGCCGCCACGCTCTGACGTGACGTCACCACCGCCGTCGCGCTGACACGGCGGCCTGCGGAGGACGGACCCCCGGCAGCGTCAGGTACGGGCCCCCGGGCCCGGATAGGACGTCCGCAAGTGGCCCAGGAGCGCGGCCGTGGGCGGCGCGATGGGGCGGCCGGTCGGCCAGGCCAGCGCGATCCGCACCAGCGGGACGGGGTCGGTGAGCGGCCGGATCCGCAGCCCGGCGGCGGGCGGCGGATCCGGCAGCACGGCCACGCCCAGCCCGTGCGCGGCGAGTTCGGCCAGCTGCGGCGGGGCGGCCGCCTCGACCGCGACCGTGGGGCGCGCCCCGGCCGCGGCCAGGGCCTGCTCCAGCGCCGTCCGCAGGCCGGTGCCGCGCGGGGTGCTCACCAGGGCGTGCCCGGCCAGCGCGGCGACCGGCAGGGGGCCGTCCGGTCCGCCGGCCAGCGGGTGGTGCCCGGTGAAGGCGGCGACCAGCGGGGCTTCCAGCACGGTGTGCAGGGCGAGCCCGGCCAGCGTCCGCCAGCCGTCGTCGTCGTCCCGTCCGCTGGCGGCGGTGGGCAGGCCGATCACGGCGAGGTCCAAGTGCCCCTCGCGCAGCGCGCCGAGCATCCGCGCGGTACCGTCCTCGGCCAGCGAGAGGTCGATGCCCGGGTGGTCGCGGCGGAACGCGGCGAGCGTGGTGGCGAGTCCGGGGAGGTCGTCCGCCCCGGCCGGCGGGACAGGGCCCAGGGCTGCCCCGGAGACCAGCCCGAGCCGGACGTGCCCGCGCCGCAGCCCGCCGAAGTCCTGCGCCGTCTGCCGCGCCGCCGCGGCGGAGGCGAGCGCCGCCCGCGCGTGCGGGAGCACCGCCTCGCCGACCGGGGTGAGCCGGACGCCGCGCCCGCTGCGGTCCAGCAGCCGGTGGCCCAACTCCTTCTCCAGCTGCCGGATCTGGGCGCTCACCCCGGGCTGGGTGAGGTGCAGCAGCTCGGCGGCGCGGGTGAAGCTGCCCTGCTGGGCCACGGTGACGAAGTACTGGAGCTGCCGGAGTTCCATAACTTCTGATGATAGGTGGAAGAACTCCCCGGTCTTGGACGTACGGAGGGCCCCGGCCGCAGGCTGGAGGCATGGAAACCGTGCAGCACGACCAGGGCGTCGACTGGGTCCGCGAACAGATCGCGGCCGAACGCCGGGAACTCGCCGGGGTGTTCACCACCTTTACCCGGGACCAGTGGAACTCCCCGTCGCTGTGCGCCGGTTGGCGCGTCCGCGAGGTCGCCGCCCACATGAGCACCGGCTTTCGCTACTCCACGGCCCGCAACCTCGCGGACCTCATGCGGGCCGGCGGCTCCCTCCACCGGATGACCGACCGGGTGGCCCGCCGCGACGCCGCCGCCCTCACCGACCGCCAACTCGCCGCCGCCCTCGCCGACCACGCCGAACACCCCTGGTGCCCCCCGGTCGGCGGCCGGATCGCCGCCCTCGGCCACGACGTCGTCCACGGCCTCGACATCACCACCGCGCTCGGCCTGCCCTCGCGCCTCCCGCTGCCTCGGGTCACCGCCCTGCTCGCCACCGTCTCCCGCCGCAGCCTGCGCTTCTTCGGTGCCCGACTCGACGGCGTCCACCTGCGGGCCACGGACACCGGCTGGGCGTACGGCGAGGGCCCGGCCGTGGTGGAGGGCCGGGCCGAACACCTCCTGCTGCTCGCCTACGGGCGCCGCCTGCCGCCCGGCCTGGTCACCGGCCCGGGCGCGGGGCGGTTCACCCTGGACGGGTAGCGGGCGCGGCCGCTCTCGGGTGTCCGGCCGTCGGCGAGAGCGCCGTGCAGGTACCGAAGCAGGTCGCCAGGCTGACCCACGGCCCCCGACCCCGGCTCCCGACCCCGCGAGGCGCCGCCGCGCGCTTCGCTCCCCGCGGCGCAGCCGGGGGCGCGCGGGGGTGAGCAGGGGTGGCTAGGATCGGAATCGCATATTCCGGATAGGCGGTGAGACGGGAAGCAAGGTCTCCGATGGCCCCGAGGTCCGAGCAGTGGCCGCCGTACGTGCGGTTCGCGCCGTGGTTGCTGATCGTCGGCGGGCTCGTCTGGAACTCCCTGGATCCCACCGACTACTGGGGCGACCCGCTCCTGGCGGCCGCCGCCGTCCTGACCGGCGCGCTGCTGACCTTGCGGGACACCCTCGCGGTGGGCGTCGCCAATGTGACCGGCATCCTCGTGCTGGCCGTGCGGGACGGCTCGATCGGCACCCAGGACGGCTACCTGGAGCTGGTGAACACGGCCTTCGCCGCGCTGCTCGGCGTCTGGGTCAACCGCGTCGTCGCCCGGCACGGGGAGCGGCTGGCGCAGGTGCGGTCGGTGGCCGAGGCCGCCCAGCGGGCGGTGCTGCCCGAGCCGCCCGCGCGGGTGGGCCGGCTGTCGGTCGCCGCCTGCTACCGGGCGGCGCAGACCGAGGCACTGATCGGCGGCGACGCGTACGCGCTGCAGGCGACCCCGTACGGCGTACGGGTGCTGATCGCGGACGTACGGGGCAAGGGGCTGCAGGCGGTCGGCGCGGTGTCGGTGCTGCTCGGCGCGTTCCGGGAGGACGCCCACCGCGCGCCGGACCTCGCGGCGCTGGCCGACGGGTTGGAGCGGGCGCTCGCCCGGGAGAGCGCGCTGCTGGCCGAGGAGGTGCGGCTGGAGGGGTTCATCACGGCACTGCTGGTCGAGTTCCCGCCGGGTGAGGACGTCGTGCGCACGCTCGACTGCGGGCACCCGGGGCCGTACCTCCTGGGCGGCCCGGACGCGGTGCGCCGGTTGGACGCCGCCGACCCGGGGCTGCCGCTCGGGATGGGCTCGCTGGGCGTGGCCCGGCCGGTGCCGCAGACCCGGCCGTTCCCGCCGGGGTGCACGCTGCTGCTGGTGACCGACGGGGTGACGGAGGCCCGGGACGCGGCCGGGGAGTTCTACGATCCGCTGCTCGCCCTGGGCCCGCTCGGCCCGTTCGACGGCCCCCAGGAGGCCGTCGACGCGCTGGTGGCGGACGTGGAGCGGTGGACGGGCGGGCCGCGGGACGACGACATGGCGGTGCTGGCGGTGACCTGCCGGGAGGCGGACTGAGCGGCGGGGCCCGGTCCGGCCCGTCCGGCGGCGCGGGTGCTTCTTCCCACGGCCTCCCGCGGCGCGGCCGATATCACGATCAGGTGACGGACAGTCAGTGTTTCGCATGATCCAGCCAAGTTGAGTGACGGCGTCCGGTGGCCGGAATGCGAATGCCCGCATAGCGGACGGCGAATTGGACGTGCGGGGCCCGCGGTGTGCCGGGTGGCCGCGCGAGTGGTCCGCCCCTGGTCGGCGGCCTGCGCGGACGTCCCGGCGGGAGCGTGTTCGGCCGTATGGGGGCCGTAAGGGCGGGCCGCGGGAGTGGCGCGATCAGGCCGACCCGTGGTTCGTCCGGAAACGGACGCGATGCTTGCCCAGTAGCGAAGTGGTGACCGAAAGTCGCACTGATGAACGAGACGCCAAGCCCCCGCCGCGACCGACTGCTCGGCCACCGCGACTTCCGACTCCTGCTCACCGGAGCCGCGACGGCCCAGACGGGCAGTCAGGTGACCCTGGTCGCGCTCCCGTTGGTGGCAGTGGTGGTGCTCGATGCCACACCCTTCGAGGTCGGCCTGCTGACCGCCGCCGAGACCGCCGCGTTCCTGCTGGTCGGCCTGCCGGCCGGCGCCTGGCTGGACCGGATGCGCAAGCTTCCGGTGCTGATCCGCGCCGACGTGGTGCGCTGCCTCGCCGTCGGGTCGATCCCGCCGGCCGCCGCGCTCGGCGTGCTGACCATGGCCCAGCTCTACCTGGTGGCGCTGGTCACCGGGGTGGCGACGGTCTTCTTCGACGTCGCCCACCAGTCCTTCCTGCCGTCCGTCCTGCCGCGCGAGCAACTGGTCGGGGGCAACGGCGCGATCGAGACGGTCCGCTCCTCGGCGCAGATCGTCGGGCCCGGGCTCGGCGGCGGCCTGGTCCAGCTGCTCGGCGCGTCGCTCGCCATCGTGGCCGACGCCGTCGGCTACCTCGCCTCCGCCCTGCTGCTCGCCCGGATCCGGGTCGAGGAGCCCCAACCGGAGCCGGCGACCGGACGGTCGCTGCGCGCCGAGGTCGCCGAGGGCGTGCGCTTCGTGCTCGGACACCCCCTGCTGCGGGCGATCGCCACCGCGACCGCCGTGTCCAACCTGTTCGCCGCCGTGCTGGCGGCCGTGCAGACGGTGTTCTGGGTGCGGGTGCTCGACCTGGCGCCGGGCGCCATCGGCCTGCTGCTGTCGGCCTCCGCCGTCGGCGGCCTGGCCGGGGCGCTGTGCGCGGGGCGGCTGGCGGCGTGGCTCGGCCAGGCCCGGCTGATCTGGCTCGCCACCGTGGTGACGGCGCCGTTCGCGCTGCTGTGGCCGCTGTCCGGCCGGGGCGCGGGCGTGGTGCTGTTCGGGATCGCCTCGGCGGTGGTGCTGTTCGGCGCGGTGGCCTACAACGTCGCCCAGGTGAGCTTCCGGCAGAGCCTGTGCCCGCCGGAGCTGCTCGGCCGGATGAACGCCACCATGCGCTTCCTGGTCTGGGGCACGCTGCCGATCGGCGCGCTCGTCGGCGGCACCGTCGCCGACGCGGCCGGACCGCGCGCCGCGCTGTGGCTGTGCGCGGCGGGCTTCCTGCTCGTCCCGGTGCCGCTGCTGCTGTCGCCGCTGCGCCGGCTGCGGGACCTCCCGGCCGACACCGCCGCCACGGCCGGGGAGGAGCCCGTCGCGAGCCCCGCCGCCTGACGCACCCGGCCGCCCGACGAGCCCAGCCGCCTGACGTCCGAACCGAACCGAGACCGGAAACCGGAGACCGTTCCGTGCACGCCAGCATCACCGCCGCCTACCTCGCCCGGTACCGTTCCGCCGCCGCCGACTCCCCGATGGACCTGCTCCCGCTCACCGGCGCCCAGCGGCGCTTCCTGATCACCCGCAGGCTCGCGCCGCAGGGCCGGCCCGAGGTCGTCCCGCTGTTCCACGCCTACCCGGGCGGCACCCTCGACCTGCCCCGACTGGCCCGCGCCGCCGCCGCTACCGCCGCCCGGCACCCGGCGCTGTGCGGTGGCTTCGGGACGGTGCGCGGCACGCCCGTCCTGCGGGTCGGCGCCCCCTCGGCCGAGGCCGCCCGGATCGCCGTCCCGCCCGGCGGCACCGCCGCGTCCGCCCTGCGCGAGGCCCTGCTGGACTGGCCCGCCGACGGGCCCGCGCTGCGCCTGCTGGTGGCCCGGGAGCCGGACGGCGAGGAGGAGCTGCTCGCCCTCGCGGTGGACCACGCGGCCTGCGACGAGCAGTCGCTCGGCATCCTGACCGCCGACCTCACCGACGCCTACGCCCGGGACGACCACGCCCAGGAGGCCGTCGCCGCCCCCGACCAGGACGCCCTGGCGGCCTACCGGGAGGCCGTCGAACGGCAACTGGCCGCCGAGGACGCCGCCGGCGGCCCCGCCGCACAGGCCCACTGGGGCCGCCGGCTCGGCGGCGTCACCGGGACGGGCGGGGGAGCGGCCGGCTCCACCGGCATGCTCAGCCACCGGCTGCCCGCCGCCGAGGGGGCCGCCCGCACCGCCTTCTTCCCCGCACTGCTGGACGCCACCGCGGCCGCCGCCCACCGGCTGCACCGGACCGACGGGCAGCTCGCCCTCGGCTACCCGTGGGGCGGCCGCCCGCCCGGCGCGCCCGCCGCGCTCGGCTGCTTCCTCAACACCCTGGTGCACCCCGCCGTACCCGGCGCGGCCACCGCCCTGGAGGACCTCGCCGACGCCTGGTGGGACGACCTCGACCACGCCGACACCCCGTTCGACGAGGTGGTCCGGGCCGCCCGCACCGCCGGCGCCCCGTGGACGGGCGCCCTGGACGGCATGCTCACCCTGGAGGACCTGCACCGCCGCCCGCCGCTGGTGTTCGGCGGCGTGCCCGGCCGGGAGATCCACCTGGCCGGGCGGCCGCTCGCCGCGCCGTTCGCGGTCGCCGCCTCGCAGGGCGACGACCTGCTGGTGCGCCTCGCCTGGGACCGCGAGCGGTTCCCCGAGGACGCCGCCACCGCCGCCTTCGACGACCTGCTCGCCACGCTGCGCCGCCACCTGCGGACGGCCTGACCCGTCCGGCCCGACCCCGCGTCGGACGCCTGATCCGGACACCTGATCCGGCCCCGACCCGAAGCCGCCCCGGACCCGACCCGAAGCCGTACCGGACCCGCACCGGACGTCCGCATCAGGACGCCCGCCCCGGACGCCTGACCCGCCCCGGACCGAAGCCGCCACCGAATCCCCACACCGACCGCCGGGCCGTGCCACCACCCCGGCGCGCCCGGAACCAGGGCCGGGCCATCCACGCCCGCCCCGTCACCGCAGGGCCAACACGCCCACCACACAAGGGAGTCACCGATGTTTGCGCTCTCCTCCTCGCAGGAGATCGTCTGGCTGCACGAGCAGATGCTGCCCGGCAGTCGTGCGTACAACTTCACCGCCGTGCTCGACCTCTGGGGCACCCTCGACGAGGACGCGCTGCACGCCGGACTGGCCGCCGTCCTCGCCCACCACCCGGGCCTGCGCCTGGAACTGGTCCCCCGCCCGGAGGGCCTGCCGGGCCAGCGGGTCGCCGAGCACTGCGAACCGACGCTGCGCCGCAGCGACTTCGCCGCCGAGGCCGACCCGGACGCCGCCTTCCGCGAGCTGCTGGCCGCCGAGGCCGAGGAGCCGGTGGACACCGAGCAGGCGCCGGTGCTGCGCTGGCACCTGGTGCGCCTCGGCACGGACCACCACCGGCTGATCCACGTCGAGCACCACCTCGTCCACGACGGCCACTCCTTCGCGATCCTGCTGCGCGACCTGTTCACCGTCTACCGCGCCCACGTCCTCGGCGAGCCCTACCAGCTGCCCGAGGCGCCCTCGTACGAGCAGCACGCCCGTACGGCCGTCGACCCGGACGCCCGCGAGCGCGCGCTCGCCTTCTGGCTGCGGGAGCTGACCGACGCCCCGCGCGAGGTCACCCTGCCCGGGCTGGCCAACCCCGCCGCGGGGCGCCGCCCCCGCGGCGGCCAGATGCGCCAGGCGATCGGCGCCGACCTGGCCGAGCGGCTGCGCACCCGCAGCAAGGAGGACGGGCACACCCCGTTCAGCACCCTGCTCACGCTCTTCGCCGAACTGCTGCGCCGGCACTCCGGGCACCGCGAACTCGTCGTCGGCACCGCCGTCGGCAACCGCCCTGAGGGCTTCGAGGGCACCGTCGGCATGTTCGTGAACACCGTGCCGCTGCACCTGCGACTGGACCCGTCCGCCCCCGGCACCGAGGCCGTCGACGAGGTGACCGACGTCCTGCTGCGCGCGCTGCCCTACCAGGACCTGCCGGTCCAGGAGCTGACCCGCCGGCTCGGCCTGCACACCGGCGGCGCCGACAACCCGCTGTTCAACGTGATGTTCAGCGCGCACGACGCCGCGCTGCCGGACGTCCAGGCGCCCGGTCTCGAAGTCTCGCTGTACGAGGGCTTCAACACCGGCACCACCCGCTTCGACCTCGACCTGGTGCTGCTGCCGGACGACCGCCGGGTGGTCGGCGAGAAGCACGGCGGCGCCGGGATGACCCTGGTCTGGGACTACGACGCCGACCTCTTCGGCGAGGCCGAGGCCACCCTGCTGGCCGACCGCCTGCTCCAGCTGCTGCGCTGCTACCTCGACCGGCCCGAGGCCACGCTGGCCGCGCTCGACCCCGCCCCGGCCGCCGAACCCGCCACCGCCGTCGCCCGGGCCGGTCTCGACCCGGCCGCCGCCCACGACCCCACGGCGATCGCGATGATCGCCGGCACCGAGCGCCTCAGCTACGGTGAGCTCGACCGCCGCGTCACCCAACTGGCCGAACGCCTGCGCGCCGCCGGCGTCACCCCCGGCCAGCCGGTCGCCGCCGTGCTGCCGCGCGGCGTGGACAGCGTCGTCGCCCTGCTCGCCTGCCTGCGGTACGGCGCCGTGTACGCGCCGCTGTCCGCCGAGGACCCGGCCGCCCGGCTCGGCCTGCTGCTGGACCGGCTGGCCCCGGCCCTGGTGCTGGCCACCCGGCAGAGCGCGCTCGCCCTGCCCGCCGACGGCGTCACCCCCGCGCTGCTGGACGGCCCGGCCTTCCCCAAGGCCGAGCCCGCCGCAGTGGTGGAGGGCGCCGCCTACCTGATCCACACCTCCGGCTCCACCGGCGTGCCCAAGCCCGTCCTGGTCGGCCGCGACGCGCTCGCCGGGTACGTCGCCGCGATCGCCGCCCGCTACGAACTGACCCCCGCCGACCGGGTGCTGCTGTTCGCCCGCCCGTCCTTCGACGTGGCGCTGGAGGAGGTGCTGCCCGCGCTCGCCGCCGGCGCCGCCCTGGTCGTGCCGCAGCGCGAGGTGCCCACCGGGCCCGAGCTCGTCGCCGTGCTCGCCGCCCGCGGCGTCACCGTCGCCAACCTGCCGACCAGCTACCTGCTCGCCGTCCGCGAGGACCTGCGCGAGGCGCTGCGCGACGGCCGCTGGGCGCCCCGGCTGCTCGTCCTCGGCGGCGAGCGCCTGCCCGCCCGCGCGGTGACCGGCCTGATCGAGGCCACCACAGTGCTGAACGCCTACGGCGTCACCGAGGCCACCGTCACCTCCACCGTGTACGAGGTCACCGCCGCCGACGTGGCCGAGGACGGCGAGATCCCGCTCGGCGCCGAACTGGACGGCGTGCGCCTGCACGTCCTGGACGAGGCGCTGCGCCCGCTCCCGGCCGGCTGCGTCGGCGAACTCGCCGTCAGCGGAGCCCTGTTGGCCGATGGCTACCTCGGTCTGCCGGAGCCGACCGCGGCCCGCTTCGTCACCGTGCCCGCCCTCGGCGGCGAGCGCGTCTACCGCACCGGCGACCGCGGCTACCGCGACCTGCGCGGCCGGCTGTGCTTCCTCGGCCGAGCCGACAACCAGGTCAAGCTGCGCGGCCACCGGATCGAACTGGAGGAGATCGAGGCCGCCGCCTCCGCCGAACTCGGCGGCCGCTCCTGCGCGGTGGTGCTGCACACCGACCCGCAGGCCGGCCCGCGCCTGATCGGCTTCCTGGAGGGCGCCGACCGCCCCGACCAGGCCGCCCTGCACGCGGCGCTCGCCCAGCGGCTGCCCGGCGGGCTCGTCCCCGCCACCTGGACGGCCGTCGAGACGATGCCCACCCTGCCCGGCGGCAAGCCCGACCGCGCCGCCCTCGCCCGGCTCGCCGACGAGGCCCCCGCCCAGGAGGCCGCCCCGGCCGCCGAGAGCGCCTTCGCCGACCCCGGCCAGGAACTGATCGCCGCCGCCTGGCGCGAGGTGCTCGGCCACGACCGCTTCACCGCCGAGTCCCACTTCTTCGAGGTCGGCGGCCACTCGCTGCTCGCCGCCCAGCTCGCCGCCTGGCTGGAGCCGCACCTCGGCAGCCGCCCGCCGCTGCGCACCCTGTTCCGCCACGCCGTCCTGGCCGACCAGGCCAGCGCCCTCACCGGCCAGCACCCCGGAAAGGCAGACCGCGCATGAGCGCCCCCTCCGCCGTCCTCGAAGACGCCCACCGCGAACTCGTCGACGCCTTCGAGAGCTTCGTCCGCCGCGAGCTCGTCCCGCTGGCCGCCGAACTGCCCGAGACCGCCGACGAGGTGCCCGCCGAACTGCGCGCCTACGTCCGCAAGCGCTCCGCCGCGCTCGGCTTCTACGCCGGCGACTACCCCGAGGAACTCGGCGGCGCCGACATGCCGTTCACCGCCGTCGTCCTGCTGCACCACGCGGCCGGGCGCAGCGGCTGCCCGCTCGCGCCGTACGCCCTGGCCGGCTCCGACGGCCCCAGCCCGCTGCTGCGGCACGGCACCCCCGAGCAGATCGAGCGCCACCTCGTGCCGCTGGTGCGCGGCGAGCAGACCCGCTGCCTCGCCCTCACCGAGCCGCACGCCGGCTCCGACGCGTTCCGCCTCACCACCACCGCCGTGCGCACCGCCGACGGCTGGGTGCTGAACGGCCGCAAGACCTTCGTCAGCAACGCCGACCGGGCCGGCCTGGTGCTCGTCGTCACCGCCACCGACCTCGGCGAGGGGGCCGGGCCCACCGCCGGCGCCACCGCCTTCGTCTTCCCGATCGACCAGCCCGGCCTGCGGATCGGCCAGCGCTACGAGGGCATGTCCGGCGAACCGCTGTTCGAGCTGCTGCTCGACCAGGTCACCGTCTCCACCGACGCCGTGATCGGCGGCGAGGAGGGCGTCGGCGCGGCCACCGCCCTCGCCATGGACAGCCTCTCCCGGGGCCGCCTGGTCGTCGCCGCGATGTGCAACGGCATCGCCGAGTACGCGCTGCGCATGGGCGTCGAGTACGCCCGCGAGCGGCGCGCCTTCGGCAAGGTGATCGGCGAGTACCAGCACATCCAGGAGCACCTGGTGGCCACCCGGGCCGAGGTGGAGTGCTCCAAGCTGCTCACCCTCGCCTGCGCCCGGCTGGTCGACGACGGCACCGAGGCGCCGGAGAACGCGGCGCTCGCCAAGCTCACCGCCTCCGAGACCGCCGTGCGCGCGGTGGACCGCTCGCTCCAGGTGCACGGCGCCACCGGCTGGGTGCGCGGCCACCCGCTGGAGTTCCTGTACCGCTACGTGCGGATGACCACGATCATCGAGGGGACCTCCGAGGTCCAGAAGGTGATCATCGCCCGCTCCATGGGCCTGAACTGACAGTCCGTCAACGCTCTGTCAACAGCCTGTCAACGGCCTGAACCACCTGGAGACGATGATGGAAACCCTGAGCATCGAATACGGCCGCCCGCACCAGGACGGCGCGGTCCTCGACCTGTTCGCCACCTGGGTGCACCGGACCCCGGACGCGCCCGCCCTGATCGACGGCGCCCGCACCTACAGCTACGCCGAACTCGACCGCCTCGCCGACACCGTGGCCGCGGCGCTGCGCGACCGGATCCGCCCCGGCGACCTGGTCGGCGTCTGCCTCGGCCACTCCGCCGCCCTGGCCGCCGTCACCCTCGCCACCGCCAAGCTCGGCGCCGTCCACCTGCCGCTCGGCCCGCGTCCCGGCGAGCGCCGGCTCCAGGCCGTCGCCGAGCAGCTGCGGCCCGCCTGCCTGGTCGGCGACCCGGCCCGGCTGCCCCAGGGCGGCGAGCAGCTGGCGCTCGACCTGGACCCGGCCACCGACGTGGTCGCCGCGTTCGTCCCCGGCGAGCAGGTCCACGTGCCCGCCGGCACCCACTACGCGGTGCTCACCTCCGGCTCGACCGGCACCCCCAAGGCCGTCGCCGTCGGCGAGCCCGCCCTCGGCGCGCTGCTCCACTGGTACCGCGAGCTGACCGGCCTCGGCCCCGGCGAGCGGCACAGCCTGCTGATCGGCGTGTCCTTCGACCCGCACGTCCTGGAGCTGTGGGCCACCCTCACCTCCGGCGCCGCGCTCACCCTCGCCCCCGAGGCCGTCCGCTGGGACCCGGGCGCGCTCACCGACTGGTGGCGCGAGGCCGGCGTCACCGTCAGCATCCTGCCGACCCCGCTCGCCGAGCCGATCCTGGCGCGCGCGTGGCCGGACGGGCTGGCGCTGCGCCACCTCACCATCGGCGGCGACCGGCTGCGCCGCGCCCCCGGCCCGGACGTCACCGCGGCCGTCCACAACGCCTACGGCCCCGCCGAGGCCACCGTCACCACCACCGTGCACACCATGGCGCCCGGCCTCGACCACGGCGCCGGCGCACCGCCGATCGGGCTGCCCGTCCCGGGCGCGGTCGTCCTGGTCACCGACGAGGACGGCCGGCCGGTGCCGCGCGGCCAGGCCGGCGAACTGCGCATCGGCGGCCGGGGCCTGGCCGCCGGCTACCTCGACCCCGAGCTGACCGCCCGGCGCTTCGTCGGCGTGCCGCCCGGCGTGGACGGCATCGACCGGGTCTACCGCAGCGGCGACCGGGTGGTGATGGGCGCCGACGGCGTGCTGGAGTTCCACGGCCGGCTCGACGACCAGGTCAAGGTCAGCGGCGTCCGGGTCGAACCCGCCGAGGTCGAGGCCGCGTTCGAGCGCGACCCGCGGGTGCGCCGGGCCGTGGTGGCCGCGGCCCCGGCGCCGACCGGCGGCGTCCGGCTGCTCGCCTTCGTCCAGACCGTCGAGGGGCCCTCGGCGGCCGGCGCCGACGAACTGCTGGCGGCGGTCCGGCCGTGGCTGCCCGAGCAGGCCGTCCCGTCGGCCGTCCGCCTGGTCGACACCTTCCCGCTGGACGCCAACGGCAAGGTCGACCGCGCCGCACTGCTGCTCGCCCCGGCCGCGGACGAGCCGGTCGCGGCGGAGGAGGGCGCCACGCCCACCGAGCGCACCGTGCTGCGCCTGTGCCGCGACCTGCTCGGCCGCGCCGACCTCGGGCCCGGCGACAACTTCCTCGCCTCGGGCGGCAACTCGCTCGCCGCCGCACGGCTGCTGGAGGCCCTGGAGGAGGAGTGCGGGGTGCGGTTGCGCGCGCCCCTGGTGCTGCGCCAGCCCGACCTGCGGGCCGTCGCCCGGCTGGTGGCGGAGCGGCAGCCGACCGCCGCCGCCGTCTGACCGCCCGCCCGCCCGTACGACCTGCGCAGGGGGCCCCCCCCCGGGGCGGGCGGGGGGCCCCCGCCCGCACCCCAAAAGCCCCCCCCCCCCCCACCCCCCCGCGGGGGGCCCCCCCGGGGGGGCGTCCCCGGATCTATGAGCCTGGCTAATCGACGGATGAGCTCATCGATCTTGTTCCGCCCTCGGCGCGGCTGATGGGCTGGCCCCATGACCGACGCCGACACCCTCGCGCCCCCGGCCGCCCCCGGCAGCCCGCCCCGCTGGGCACCGATCACCGCCGTGGCCCTCGCCACCTTCACCGTGGTCTCCGCCGAGATGATGCCCGTGGGGCTGCTGACCCCCGTCTCGAAGACCCTCGGCGTCTCCGACGGCGTCACCGGGCTCTCCCTGACCATCACCGGGCTCCTCGCCGCCGTCCTGTCCCCGTTCGTTCCCGCGCTCATCGGGCTCCGGGACCGCAAGCACGTGCTGATCGCCTTCATGCTGCTGCTGTCGCTGGCCAACGCGCTCACCGCGCTCGCCCCCAGCTACCCAGTACTGGCCGCCGCCCGCGTCCTGCTCGGCCTCGCGATGGGCGTCGTGTGGGGCATCACCGCGGGGCTGGGCCCACGCCTCGCCGACGGGCAGCGGGTCGCGATCGCCACCACGCTGATCTTCTCCGGCGTCTCCATCGCCTCGGTGCTCGGCGTCCCCCTCGGCACCTACCTCGCGGCACTGCTCGGCTGGCGCTCCGCGTTCTGGGCCCTCGCCCTGCTCGGCGCGGTGTCCGCCGCCGTCCTCGCCCGCACGCTCCCCGCCCTCCCCGTCCACGAGCGCGGCCGGCTCGACCGGATCGCGGACGCGCTGCGCAGCCGGGGCGTCGCCGCCGGACTCGCCGTCACGGCGCTGGTCGTGCTCGGCCACTTCACCGGCTACACGTACGTACGGCCGGTGCTCGAACTCGACGCGGGCCTGAGCAGCGGCGTCGTCGCCGCCTGCCTGCTGGTCTACGGACTGGCCGGCGTCGCCGGGAACTTCACCCTCGGCCCGGCGGCCGGCCGGCACCCCAAGGCGACCGTGGCCACCGCCCTCGCCGGCGTCGCACTCGCCACCGCCCTCCTGCCGTTCCTCACCGGGAGCGTGGTGGCGGTGCTGATCGCGCTCGTCGTCTGGGGCGCCTCGTACGGCGGGGTCTCGATCTCCACCCAGACCTGGGTCCGGATCGCCGACCCCGCCCGGATCGAGGCCTCGGCGGCGCTGTGGGCGGGCGTGTTCAACGCGAGCATCGCGCTGGGCTCGCTCGCCGGCGGGCTGGTCATCGACCGGGCCGGCACCCACGCCGTGCTCCTCACGGCGGCGCTGATCACGGCGGCCGGACTGCTGCTCGCCGCCGTCACGCGCCCACGGCGGTGAGCGCCCGTACGAAGGCCCCGGCCAGCGGGTGCGGCCGCCGCTCGCCCTGCACCACCAGCAGCGTGGACGGTTCCAGGCCCGGCACCGGCAGATAGCGGATGTCCGGCCGCTGGACGTACGCCGTGCTCGCCTCGCACAGCAGCAGCCCCAGGCGGGTGCTGGCCACCGTCGACAGCCCCTCCTGGAGCGTGGCCGCGCCCGCCGGGTAGGCCAGCTCCCGCCCGTCCGGCGCCTGCCGCGGGGCGTTCGCCCGGCGCCAGTAGTCCGGGGCGGGCCCCCGCGGTTCGATCAGCGCCAGCCCGGCCAGTTCGTCCGTGGAGACGCTCGCCGCCCCGGCCAGGCGGTGCCCGGCGGAGAGGGCGACGTACATCGGCTGCCGCGAGAACTCCAGCAGCACCCGCAGGCCGTCCTCCCGGCACGGGGACAGCACGATGGCCAGGTCGATCTCACCCCGGCCCAGGTGCGAGAACGGATCCCCCCAGGACAGTTCGACGAGCTGGGCCGCGCCCTCCGGAAGGCCCGCGATCGCCCTGGCCACCGGCTCGTACACGGCGCACTGGAACCCCAGGCGCAGCGGCCGGTCCGGGGGGGGGGGGGGGGGGGGGGCGGCGCGCCGGCGGCGCCACCCCGCCGCGCGGCGGGGGGGGCGCCCCGGGGGCGGCGCGGCCGGCCCCCT
>NZ_JBHWIJ010000083.1:26384-28107 GCF_042732255.1 Kitasatospora sp. NPDC059803
GTCCGTCGAGGCGGCCCGGGCGCGGGCCGCCTCGAAGCCCTCCCGGAGCCGGTCGACGGCGGGCACCACCTGCTCGGCCAGCTCGCGCCCCAGCTCGGTCAACTCGACCCGCCGGCTGGTCCGTTCGAACACCGGGGCGCCGACCCGGCCCTCCAGCCGCTTGATCAGCTGGGAGACCCGGCCCTGCGAGACGCCCAGGAGCTGCGCCGTCCGCCCGAAGTGCAACTGGCGCACCAGGACGGAGAAGCACTCCAGTTCCTGGAGCGGCAGCTCCGGGAGCACGGGGCCTGGCGTCGTCCGATCCACCCCGGCAGTCTAGGGCGCGTCCTCGGTGTTCTGACCCGTGAGGTCGGGAACGCCACAGGCCAGCGCCGCGCGCAGCTCGGCGGCCGGGTCGCCCGCGTGGTACGGGCGTTCGCTCTCCTCGATGTGGTCCAGGAACTCCTGGTAGCGCAGCGCGTAGGACAGGTGGTACAGCGGTTCGACCAGCTCCAGCGCGCGCCACGGCCGGGATCCGGGCGCGTGCTCGCTCCAGGCCTTCAGCCAGACCTCGACGAGGTGCTGCCAGCGCTCCGGCGAGAGGTAGGCGCGCGGGCGCAGCCCGTCCAGGGCGGGGTGGCCGAGGTAGGAGTCGGCGTAGTCGACGACCACTGGACGCTCGCCGTCGGAGCGCCAGTTGCCGGGGTGGAAGTCGCCGTGCACCAGGGTCTCGGGGAGGCCGCAGGCCGCCAACTCCTCCAGCAGAGCGGGGAGTTCGGCGACCAGTCGGCGGACGCCGGCCAGTTCCCCGGGCGTCAGGTCGGTCTCGCCGGGGAGCCGGTCGAGCAGCGCCTGCGCCTGGGCGAGCAGGGTGCGGGGCGTCCGGTCGCGCAGCCCGGCCGTCGCCGCGCGCCCGTCGGCGGCCAGTGCCGCCTGGGCGGCGACCAGCCGGGGCACCACCTCCTCGACGGTGTCGAGGGACGGCACCCAGCAGTCCTCGCCGGGCACGTGGTCCAGCAGCAGCCGCCCGCCCGCCGGGTCGGCGGCCAGCACCGGCGGCACGAGCCCCGGGTCGACGCTGCCGAGCAGCGCGATCACCTCGCCCTCCCGGGCGTTGAAGGCGGGCGTCGTGGTCTTCAGCCAGGCGTCGCGGCCGGTGGCCGTCGGGAGGCGGACGAGGCCCGACAGGTTCCACGTCCGGATCTGCCGCGCCGGGCCGGCGACCGGCCGGCCGGCCCCGGCCAGCTCCGCCTCCGCCCAGGCCAGCGCCTCCCCCAGCCCGGCCGGCGTGGCCCAGGCCGCGCGGCGCTCGGCGGGGCCGAGCAGCGCGGCCGTCCCGGTGTCCAGCGGCCGGGCCTCGACGGCCGTCGGCCGCTCCAGCGCCTCGGCGTGGTAAGACACCTGCCCGCCGTGCCCGCCGCACCCGCCCTGCTCGCTCCGCCCCTCCACCAGCCGCAGCACCAGCACCGGCACCCCGGCGAGTTCGGCCGCCCGCGCTCCCACCCCGTCCACCGACGACCACCACCCGCCCGCCGCCTCGAACGGGCCCACGGGGCCGAAGTACTCGCCCCCGTGGGTGAGATGGACCGTGACGGTGCGTTCGTTCGCTCGCTGCATCCGGGCAGCTTCGCCCACCCGGGCCCCGTATGCGAGCGAATTTCCGGACGCCTCGGGCCGGGACCGGGCCGGGACCGGGCCGTGGGGGGGGGGGGGGGGGGGCGCCGGCGGGGGGGGGGGGGGGGGG
>NZ_JBHWIJ010000083.1:28117-30335 GCF_042732255.1 Kitasatospora sp. NPDC059803
GGGACCGGGCCGTTCGCGTTCGCGTTCGCGTTCGCGCTACGGGATCGCCACCGCCGCGCCGGACACCCGGATCCGGCTGTCCGCCGTCCGCAGTTCGACGTGGAGCACGCCCGGGCGGCCCAGGTCCTCGCCCTGGTGGAGGGTCAGCACCGTCGGGGCCGCCGCCGCGCCCTGCTCCCGCAGGTAGGCACCGAAGGCGGCCGCGGCGGCGCCGGTGGCCGGGTCCTCGACGACGCCGCCGACCGGGAAGGGGTTGCGGACGTGGAAGACGTCCCGGGCCTCGCGCCAGACGAGTTGGAGGGTCACCAGGTCGCGGGCCCGGGTGTAGGCGGCGAGGCCGTCGAAGTCGTAGTCGAGGCGGGCCAGGCGGTCGCGGGTGGCGGCGGCGAGGACGAGGTGGCGGGCGCCGGCGTAGGCGATCCGGGGCGGCAGGGCCGGGTCGAGGTCGGTGCGGGCCCAGCCGAGCAGGGCGAGGACCTCGTCGACGTCGGCGTCGGTCACGTCCTCCACCTGCGGCTCGACACTGGTCAGGGTGGCACGCAGGACGCCCTCCGCGTCCTGGTCGACCTGGACGGGGACTTCGCCCGCGGCCGTCGTGAAGACGTAGTGCCCGGGGCCGGTGCGGGCGGCGAGCGCGACGGCGGAGGCGACCGTGGCGTGGCCGCAGAACGGCACCTCGGTGAGCGGGCTGAAGTACCGGACTCCGTAGGCGCCTTCGGCCGCTCCCGCGGTCAGGAAGGCCGTCTCGGAGTAGCCGAGCTCGGCGGCGATGGCGAGCATCCGCTCGTCGGTCAGGCCTGCGGCGTCGAGTACGACGCCCGCCGGGTTGCCGCCCTCGGGGCGGGTGGTGAAGGCGGCATAACGCAGGATGCGGGGTGAGGCGTCGTCGGTCATGCCCGGACGAACGCGTTCCGCTCCCCCGCTGTTCCCGCTCACCTGTTGCCGGTTCGCCGACCCGCCGGTCACCACGACACCGGTCACCGCAGCAACGCCTCCAGGAAGTCCGAGCCGAGCCGGGCGCTGCCCGGCAGGTCGAGCTGGTAGAGCATGTACCGCCCGCGCCGCTGGGTGATGAGCAGCCCCGCCTTACGCAGGACGGCCAGGTGCCGGGACACCTCGGGCGCGCTGAGCTGCCAGGTGGTGGCGAGTTCGCCGGTGGTGTGCGCGCCGCGGGCCATGGTGCGGGCCAGGCGCAGCCGGACGGGGTGGGCGAGGGCTTCCAGCCGCTGCTGGACGAGGGCCAGCGAGACGGGTTCGGGGATGCCCGCCTCGGCGACGGGGTACTGGAGGACGGGACGCCAGCCGGGGGTGTACACCACCACGAGGTGGGGCCGGCCGAAGGCGGTGGGGATGAGGGTGACGCCGCCGCCGTCGGTGCCGCTGGTGGCGTTGTCCTGGAGCTTGTCGACGACGATCCGCCGCCGCCCGTCGGCGCTCTGGTCGAGGGTGACGGAGGGTGAGACCGCGGCCAGCGCCTCGGCGGGGCCGCGCCGGGCCAGCAGGTCGGCCTTGCGCCGGGCGTCGGCGGCCAGGGCGGGCAGGACGCGCTGCCAGGCGTCGGCGAAGAACGCCGACTCGCAGTCCTCCAGCATCCGCCGGACGAGGGCCCGGACGGCGGGCGGGTCGGCGAGCAGCCGGTCCGCGAAGGCGGCCTGCCGGGGGCCCCGGGCGAGCGCGAGTTCGCGGGCCCGCTCGTTGGCCACCGGGTCGGTGAGCGGGGAGGGCGCCCGGCGGGCCGGCCGGGAGGAGCCGCAGGTGGTGACGAGGGCGGCGGCGACGTACAGCTCGTCGTCCATCCGGTCGACGGCGTCGAGCTCGGCTGCCAGGGTGGCGCCGGGCAGGCCGGGGACGAGGAAGTCGGCGCGGGAGGAGCGCCAGAGGAAGTCGGCCTCCAGCAGCCGCTCGGACAGCACCGGCGGGATCGTCGCGGCGGTGCTGGACGCCCAGCCGTGCAGCGCGGGGTGGTGCGCGGGCTCGGCGAGGACGTCCAGCATCGCGGTCAGCTCGCCCAGCGGGGACGGCGTGAAGAGCAGGCGCTCGTCGGGCAGGCCGGTGATGTCGATGGTCACGCTCATGCGCCCGCCGTGCTCCTCCCGGCAGGGGCGTCCGCCCACGCGCGCCTCTTGATGATCGGTTCGCTCACGACGGCGATCCTGCCACCCGCCCGGATCCGCTCCCACCGCGGGAGAGCTCGTGTAGGATCTATCTAGGCGAGCTG